>CALBMW010000028.1 GCA_937896275.1 uncultured Myxococcales bacterium | reverse complement strand
CTACGAGAACCCCCGCAACGTCGGCGCGATGGGCAAGGACGACGTCAACGTCGGCACCGGCTTGGTCGGCGCGCCCGCCTGCGGCGACGTGATGCGGCTGCAGATCCGGGTCAGCGACGACGGCGTCATCGAGGACGCCAAGTTCAAGACCTATGGCTGCGGATCGGCGATCGCCAGCTCGAGCCTCGTGACCGAGTGGGTCAAGGGCCGCACGCTCGACGACGCGCTGACGATCAAGAACAACGACATCGCGCAGCACCTGTCGCTGCCCCCGGTCAAGATCCACTGCTCGGTGCTGGCAGAGGACGCCATCCGGGCGGCGATCGAGGACTACAAGAAGAAGAAGGGCCTGGCCTGAGGGCCTGTGAACGGAGGTGACGGATGGTCACGCTGACTGAGCCTGCCG
Organism: uncultured Myxococcales bacterium; assembly: GCA_937896275.1. Lineage (GTDB taxonomy): Bacteria > Myxococcota_A > Bradymonadia > UBA7976 > UBA1532 > JACKDN01. The sequence goes on along the minus strand of CALBMW010000028.1, from coordinate 2,385 downwards.
CGGAAAAGGTCCGCGAGATGATCGAGAAGCGACCCCACGAGACGGCCGGCCTGCGGGTCGGCGTGCGCGGCGGCGGGTGCTCGGGCTTCAGCTACTTCCTCGAGTTTGCCGAGGCCGCCAACAAGGGCGACCGCGAGCTCGAGTCGCATGGCGTGAGGCTGTACGTGGATCCCAAGAGCTACCTCTACCTGATGGGGACGCAGGTCGACTACGTCGACAGCCTCGCCGGGGCGGGCTTCAAGTTCACGAACCCCAACGCCAAGCGCACCTGCGGCTGCGGCGAGAGCTTCAGCGTCTGATCCGAGCGAAGGGCCGATTCGATGGAATGCTGGCAGTGCGGGGCGCCCGCGCAGGGGCTCTTCTGCGACGCGTGCAAGGTGATTCAGCCCCCCGATCCGCGGCTCGACCACTTCGCCCGGCTCGGGCTGACCCGAGCCTTCGCGCAGGACGCTGATGCGGTGGGCGTGGCCCACCGGAACCTGCAGCGCCTCGTGCACCCGGACCGCTTCGCGCAGAAGAGCGACCACGAGCGCCGATTGTCGATGGGGCACGCCACGGCCCTCAACGACGCGGCGCGCGTGGTCCGCGATCCGCTGACCCGCGCCGAGTACCTGCTCGCGCTGCGCGGGCGGTCGATGAACCAGGAGGGCGAGGGCCGCGTGCGGCTGGATCCGGCCTTCCTGATGGAGGTGATCGAGCTGCGAGAGGCCGTCGACGAACTCGATGGCCCCGACGCTCACCCCGAGCGCGCGCGCATGGCACGCGAGGTGGCGGCCCGCTACGAGGCCATGATGACGGACCTGGGCGCGCGGCTCGACATGACGGACGCGCAGGAGGACACGGACCTCGACGCCATGGTCCAGGCCGCCGCGCAGCTTCGCTACCTGCGGCGCGCGCTCGACGAGCTGCAGGTGGACGACGGACCGGGAGACTGGATATGAAGGCCATTGGCATCGATCTGGGCACCACCAACAGCCTCGTGGCGGTGGTCCTCGATGCCGTACCGCGGGCCCTGCCCGACGCCCTCGGGCGGTCGATCCTGCCGTCGGTGGTGGCCTACGACCCGGATGGCAGCGTCGAGGTCGGCTACGCGGCGCGCGCGGCGGCGGCCGAGCGGCCCGAGGACACGATCCTCTCGGTCAAGCGCTTCATGGGTCGCACCAAGGCCGAGGTTGACGCCGAGACGCTGGCGACGACCGTGGCCGAGCAGGACGGCCCGGTGCTGCGACTCGTCGCCGGCGGGCGCCGCCACACGCCGGTCGAGGTGTCGGCCGAGATCCTGACCGTCCTGCGGGAGCGGGCGTTCCGGGCGCTGGGCTGCGACGTGCGCAGGGCCGTCATCACCGTGCCGGCGTATTTCGACGACACCCAGCGCAACGCAACCCGGCAGGCAGGCCGTCTGGCGGGGCTGGACGTGCTGCGGCTGGTGAACGAGCCGACGGCCGCGGCGCTGGCCTACGGGCTGGACAAGCGGCGCGAGGGTCGCTTCGCGGTCTACGACCTGGGCGGCGGCACCTTCGACATCAGCATCCTGCACCTCGTCGACGGCGTGTTCGAGGTGCTGTCGACGGCCGGCGACACCCGACTCGGAGGCGATGACTTCGATCGCCTGGTGGCCTTCGAGGCGCTCCGCGCGGCAGGGGTCGAGCCGGAGCAGGCCTCGGGCGCGCTGCGCCGCCGGGCCCTCGACGCCGCCGCCGCAGCCAAGATCGCGCTGACCGATGCGCCCGAGGCCGAGCTCTCCTTCGAGGTCGTGCCCGGCGAGCGCTACGCCCGGCGCATCAGCCGCGCGGCCTACGTGGACCTCGTGCGTCCCGTGCTGGAGCGCACCGCGGGCCCCTGCCGGCGCGCCCTGGCCGACGCGGGCCTCAAGCCCGCTCAGCTCGACGGCGTGGTGCTGGTCGGTGGGAGCACGCGGTCGCCCTTCGTGAAGGCCTTCGTGGGCGAGCTGTTCGAGACGACGCCGCTCGGTGACATCGACCCCGACGAGGTCGTCGCGCTCGGGGCCGCCATCCAGGCGGATCTGCTCAGCGCGGACTCGGAGCTGCGGTTGATCGACGGCGGCGACATGTTGCTGCTCGACGTGATCCCGCTCTCCCTGGGCATCGAGACCATGGGCGGCGTGGTCGAGAAGGTCATCCACCGCAACAGCCAGATTCCGGCGCGTCGCGCGCAGGCCTTCACCACCTTCAAGGATGGCCAGGACGGCATGGACATCCATGTGGTGCAGGGCGAGCGCGAGCTGGTGGCCGACTGCCGCAGCCTGGCGCGCTTCCGGTTGACGGGCATCCCGCCCCGGCCGGCGGGGGCCGCGCGGGTCTCGGTGAGCTTCCAGGTGGACGCCGATGGCATCCTGCAAGTGTCCGCAAAAGAAGAAGAAACCGG
>CALBMW010000027.1 GCA_937896275.1 uncultured Myxococcales bacterium | reverse complement strand
CGAGGTCGTGCGGCTGCACGAAGCGGCTCGCCAGCGCTACCTCAACTACGCGCTCAGCGTGATCACCAGTCGGGCCCTGCCCGACGTGCGCGACGGCCTCAAGCCCGTCCAGCGCCGCATCCTCTACGGCATGTACAAGGACCTCCGCCTGCGCCAGGACTCGCGCTTCTTCAAGAGCGCGCGTGTCGTCGGCGACGTGATGGGCAAGTATCACCCCCACGGCGACCAGAGCATCTACGACGCCATGGTGCGCATGGCGCAGTCCTTCTCGCTGCGCTACCCGCTCGTCGACGGCCACGGCAACTTCGGCTCGATCGACGGCGATCCGCCCGCGGCCATGCGCTACACCGAGGCCCGGCTGCGCGCGCTCGCCGAGGAGCTGCTCGACGAGATTGGCCAGCGCACGGTCGATCACCGCCCCAGCTACGACGGCCAGCTGAGCGAGCCGGTCGTCGTGCCGGCCCAGTTCCCCAACCTGCTGGTGAACGGCGCCACGGGCATCGCGGTCGGCATGGCGACCAACATCCCGCCGCACAACCTGCGCGAGGTGATCGACGCCCTCATCGCGCTCATCGACGATCCGTGGATCTCGCTGACCGAGCTCTGCCGGCACGTCCTCGCGCCCGACTTCCCGCTGGGCGGAGAAATCCTGAGCACGCCCGAGGAGATCGAGGCCGTCTACGAGTCCGGCCAGGGCCCGATCAAGCTGCGCGGCAGCTATACGACCGACCTGGTCAACCGTAAGCGCTGCATCATCATCGACTCGATCCCCTACGGGGTGAACAAGAGCACGCTGGTCGAGAAGATCGCCCAGCTCATCATCACCAAGGCCCTCCCCCAGATCGTCGACGTGCGCGACGAGAGCACCGACGACATCCGCGTCGTGCTCGAGCTGAAGAGGGGCGCCGAGCCCGCGGTGGCGATGGCCTACCTCTACAAGCACACGCCGCTGCAGCAGAACTTCCACGTCAACCTGACCTGCCTGGTGCCCACGGACAACCCGGAGGTGGCCGCCCCCGCGCGCCTCGGGCTCAAGCCCGTGCTGCGACACTTCCTGGACTTCCGCCTCGAGGTGCTCACCCGCCGGCTGAGCTACGAGCTCGAGAAGCTGCGCACCCGCATCCACCTCCTGGAGGGCCTCGAGGTCATCTTCGACGCCCTCGACGAGATCATCGCGCTCATTCGTCGCAGCGAGGGCAAGGCCGACGCGGCCCGTCAGATGATGGCGCGGTTCCCGCTCGACGAGGAGCAGACCGAGGCCATCCTCGAGCTGAAGCTCTATCGTCTCGCGCAGCTGGAGATCCTGCTCGTGCGTCAGGAGCTGGACGAGAAGCGAACCGAGGCCGCGCGCCTCGACGCCATGCTCGCCGACGAAGGCGAGCGCTGGCGGGTGGTGCGCACCGAGCTCCTCGCCCTGCGGGACACCTACGGCGACGACCGACGCACCCGGCTGGTGGGACCGCAGGCGGCGCCGGACTTCGCCCCCGAGGCCTACATCGTCAAGGAGGCCACCTGGGTCATCGTCAGCCGGCAGGGCCGCATCAAGCGCCAGAAGGGCTTCAGCGACATCGCCGCCATCCGCGTGCCGGACGGCGACGAGGTGGGCTGGGCGCTGCGGACCGACACCCGGCAGACGGTCACCTTCTACACGCAGCTCGGCTCGGCCTACTGCATCCGGGTGGACGACATCGGCCAGACCACCGGCCACGGCGAGGCGGTCCAGACCTACTTCAACTTCGGCGACGGTGAGCGGATCGTCGGCGTGACCAGCGGCGATCCGCGCCTGCACCCGGTCGCCCCCGACGCCGAGCCCCCCCCGCTCCCGCCCGACGAGGGTGAGGCCGAGCCCGAGGCCGCCGACGCCGAGGGCGCCGAGGGCGAGGGCGCCGATCGCCCCGAGCCACCCTTCGCGGTCGCCATGACGGCCGACGGCAAGGTCACGCGCTTCCCCATCGCCGTCCACGCCGAGGTCAGCACCCGTGCCGGCCGCAAGTTCGTCAGCCTGGCCCGCGGCGACCAGGCGGTGGCGGTGCAGCCCAGCGCCGGCGACGAGAACGTCGCGGTGGCGACGCGCGCCGGCCGCGTGCTGTTGTTCCACGTCAGCGAGATCCCCGTGAGGACCAACGCAGTGCGCGGCGTCAACGCGCTGCGCCTGGCCAAGACCGACGTCATCATCGGCTTCGCCCTGGTGCGAAAGAAGCGGGAGGGCCTCGTCTGCCAGACGAACCGGGGCCGCGAGGTCATCGTGCGCGAGACCAGCTACAAGCCGACGCGCCGCGGCGGCAAGGGCGTCGAGGTCATCCGCCTCGGCAGCCTGGTCAAGTGCGAGACGCCGGTCGTGATCTACGAGCCCGGCGGTGACGCGGCCGAGCCCGAGGATGGGGACGGCGGCGACGGGTTCGACGGCGAGGATGGCCGCAAGTGAGCGAGTACAACGCCTCCAACATCACCATCCTCGAGGGGCTCGAGCCGGTCCGCAAGCGGCCGGGCATGTACATCGGCGGCACCGGCAAGGAGGGCCTGCACCACCTGGTGTGGGAGGTCCTCGACAACGCGGTCGACGAGGCCATCAACGGATTCGCGACCTTGATCCAGGTGACGCTCGACGCGGATGGCCACACCGT
>CALBMW010000026.1 GCA_937896275.1 uncultured Myxococcales bacterium | reverse complement strand
CACCCGGGCCACGCCGCGACGCGCGGCGGGTGGCCAATCGACGACCACCAGCTCACCGGCGCGGGGGGCGCGTTCGGCGAAAGCGGCGCGATCGAAGACGACGCGATCACCGGGCAGCAGCCGCGGGAACATCGACTGATCGACCACCTCGACCGACCCCACCCACCAGGCACCGGCCAGCAGCGCGGCGCCCCCCAGGGGCAGCACCCCCAGGCCGAGGAAGGCCGCGACATAGGTCAGCGGGTGGTTGATGGGGCGGAGGCGGTAGCGAGCCCCCACGCTCTGCAGGAGGGCGGCCAGATCGGCCCACAACGCAGCTTGCAGCCCCGCCCAGGCCAGGGCGAGCACCACCGCCGGGGCGACCGGCACGAAGACCCACCGCGCGAAGGCGAACACGGCGCCCACGAGGACCGCCAGCACCGCGAACCAGACCGTGAGGCCGCGCCTCACCTCGCCGCAGTACAGGTGGCCGAGGCCCGGCATCAGGGCGGTGAGCCCGTAGGCGAGCGCGGGGCGCCGCGGGGCGGACAAGACAGGCGTCGACGGGGGTCCCACCGGTGCACCCTACCTGCCTTGACCCTCTGGTTTCAACCGTGTATCGTGCGGCCCCGATCGCCCAAAGACCTTTTAATTCAGATACCTTGGCGATTTCGCCGGTCGCCGGGCGGCGTCAGATACTCGGACTTGGGGGTACCTCGCGATGCAGCGCACGATCCGCCTTCCGGCCCTGGCCGTCAGCCTCGTCTGCCTGACCCTCGCGGTGCAGGGCTGCGAAAAGGTCGACCCGACCTCGTCGCAGTACTGGATCGGCCAGCTGTCCACCGAGCAGCGACGCGACGCGATCCGCAAGCTGGGCGACATGAAGGCAGCCGACGCGGTCAAGCCCCTGATGGAGGCCTACAAGGACGACCGCCACCGCCAGGAGATCATCGCCGCGCTCGCCCAGATCGGCGACAAGGCGGCGGCCCCGACGCTCATCGAGGCGCTCAAGGACAAGGACGAGGAGAAGGCCGGCGAGCTGGCCGCGAAGACGCTGCTCGAGTGGAACGTGCCCGAGGCCGCCGACACCGCGGTGGCCGTCATCGGCGATCCGGGCACCCCCAAAGAGATCAAATACGGCGCGCTGCTGATCCTGGCCGAGTGGCCCAAGCCCGAGGCCATCCCCACGCTGCTGCAGGTGCTCACCGCGGATCCCGACATCCAGCCCATCGTGCTGGCGGGGCTGGCGGCGGAGGCCCTCGGCAAGCTGAAGGCGGACAAGGCGGTGCCGGGGCTGGTGCGGTGCCTGTGGCTCGACGACAACCTGCGGCGCAACGTGGTGCCGCAGTGTCGCCTTGCCATCAACCGCATCGGCGCGCCCGCCATCCCGGAGCTGATCAAGACGCTCCAGCGAAAGAACCGCGAGGTCGAGGACCGCGCGCGCAAGCTCAAGTACGACAAGGGCGGCCTCATCGAGGCCAAGGCGGCCGAGCTGCTCGGCGACCTGGGGGCCAAGGACGCCGTGGAGCCCCTGATCGCCGCGCTCAAGAACTTCGAGGCGATGCCGCCCTCGGTGCAGCAGAACCCCGACAAGGCAAAAGCCTTCGTGATGGCGGGCGTGCAGAAGGTGATCTCGATCGCCAACGCGCTGGCGGGCATCGGCGACGACCGCGCCGTGGATCCTCTCCTGATGATCGCCGCCGACAAGGAGCTCGCGCTCGAGCACAAGCTCTCGGCGGTGCAGCAGTTGGGCTTCCTGGGCAGCACCAAGGCCATCCCGGGGCTGATGAAGCAGCTCGAGAGGGATCCGCACCCGCGCGATCCGGTGAGCAACGGCTTCCGCGTCCAGATCGCGTTGAACATCGCCAACCTGCTCGACGGCGTCGACACCAGGGCGGTCGAGGCGCTCGAGAAGCAGGTCGCCGCCATCCGCGCGACGCTGGAGAAGTGGAAGGCCGACACGCTGGCCGAGCAGGAGAAGGCGCCCGCCGACGAGAAGCGCGCCTACGACGGGCTGCTCAAGGGCTACGCCGAGTGGGGCGCCAACTACGACGAGGTGGACGCCAAGATCGCCGCGGTCAAGGAGTGCACCGACGATCCGGTGTGCTGGGGCAAGAAGCTGGACGATCCCAAGATCGCGGTGCAGCTGTTGGCGGGCTACCGGCTGTCCCAGATGGCCGACAAGGCCGACACCGCCAAGCTGCAGCTCGTCAAGAAGATCGGCACCGAGGATCTCACCCTGCGCAACGTGATCCTCTTCGGTCTCGACCGCCTCGGCGACGCGTCGCTGTTGCCGCAGTTGCAGGAGGCGCACGCGGCCGACGAGGCCCGCGCCGCCAAGGACAAGAGCTTTCGCGGCGCCGTCTATACGCTCGACCTGATGATCGCCCGGCTGGGCAACAAGACCGCGGGCTAGCCACCGCCCGGCCCGGTGAGCGCCGCGCGTCGGGGGCTGCCGCGGAGAGAGAGGCCTCGAGCGCCCTGCACGGCGAACCGCCCTGGATCCGAGGCGCGGCATCCGGGCGATCCCCGAGTGCATCGGGGCGTCGCCGCAGCGTCGGGCCGAGCGATTCGAGGCGTGCCGCGCGCGACGACCCGACGCGCGACCGACGCCCAGGGGGGAGGAAGCATGGCCGAGGCCGTCCCAGGCGCCGACGGCGCGCTGGTGCTCGAAGTTGTCCGCGGCGACCGGGCGGGCGAGCGCCTGCGCGTCACGCTGCCCTGCACGGTCGGGCGCGCGGCCGACGCGGGGCTGGTGCTCCCCGACGCCCACCTCTCGACGAACCACGGCCGCCTGGAGCCCGACGGCGACGGCTTCCGGTACGTCGATCGCGGCAGCAGCAACGGCTCGGTCCACGTGCGCGACGGCGCCGCCACCCCGTTGCAGGGTGACTGCCTCGAGGCCGAGCTGTGGGACGGGGACGAGCTGCACCTGGGCGACCCCACCGATCCCGTGGTCCTGCGCGTCCACCTGGCCGAGGATGAGCCGGGCGCGGTGGTCGCGCTGCGACCCATCGACGACCTGGACCGCTTCGCGCGACGGGTCACCGCCGAGCCGGGGCGGGTCGGCATCCTCTACAAGTACAGCGCGGCCCTGGGGGCCAGCACCGATCTGGACGACGTGCTCTCGGTGGCGGCGAAGCTGGTCTTCGAGCTGCTGCCCCAGGCCACGCACCTGGCCGTGGCGCTCAAGGAGCGCGCCGGGCGCTTTCCTGTGGTCTACGCCCAGCGACGGGACGGCGGTGAGGCCGAGATCCCGGTCAGCCGCACGCTGCTCAAGCGGGTGCTCGACGCCCGCGCCGGCCTGCTGCTGACCAACGCGGCGACCGAGATGTCTTCGGCGCGGTCGGTGGTGCAGGGCGGCCTGGCCTCGACGCTGACGGTGCCGCTCTGGACGGGCGCCGACATCCGCGGTGTGCTCCACGTCGACAACCGCGACGCCACCGGCATGTTCGCCGCCGACGATCTCGAGGTGCTCACCGTCGCCGCCGCCCACATCTCGTTCGCCGCCGAGAACGCCCGACTCGTCGCGCGCCTGCGCCTCGCCGAACAGAGGCTCGAGCGCGAGAACCGCTACCTCAAGAGCAAGGAGCAGGAGGAGACCTTCCAGGGCATCATCGGGCAGAGCAAGGGCATCGCCCAGGTGCTCGAGGCGGTCGAGAAGGTGCGCGACACGCGCGTGCCCGTGCTCATCCAGGGCGAGACGGGCACGGGCAAGGAGCTCGTCGCGCGGGCGCTGCACTACACGAGCAAGCGGGCGGAGCACCTGTTCGTCGCGCAGAACTGCAGCGCGCTGCCCGAGGGCCTGCTCGAGAGCGAGCTCTTCGGCCACACGCGCGGCGCCTTCACCGGCGCCGACCGAGACAAGAAGGGCCTGTTCGAGCTGGCCGATCGGGGCACCATCTTCCTCGACGAGGTCGCCGAGATGCCCGGCCAGCTGCAGGCCAAGCTGCTGCGCGTGCTGCAGGAGGGCGAGATCTGGCCCCTGGGGGCGCCGCGCCCGCGCCGGGTCGACGTGCGGGTGGTGAGCGCCACGCACCGCGATCTGGAGGCGATGGTCAAGGACGGCACCTTCCGCCAGGACCTCTTCTACCGGCTGCACGTCTTCCCGATCCGGCTGCCCCCGCTGCGCGAACGGCGCGAGGACATCGCGACGCTCGCGCGCCACTTCCTCGATCGATACGGGCGCGAGTTCGGGCGCCCGGCCACCGGCTTCACACCCGAAGCGCTGGCGCGGCTGAAGGCCTATCATTGGCCGGGCAACGTGCGCGAGCTGCAGAATGAGCTGCAGCGCGTGCTCATCCAGCGCACCGAGGGCGATCTCGTGCTGGTCGAGGATCTGTCGCCGCGCATCCTGGGCGAGACGAGCCTGGTCGACGATCCGCGGGTGCCACGCGGCACCCTGAAGGAGATGATCGATGCGGTCGAGCGCGTCGTGCTCGCGCGCACCCTGCGCGAGCACGACGGAAACAAGACGCGCGCCGCCGAGACGCTGGGCATCACGCGCGAGGGGCTGCACAAGAAGCTGGCCCGCTTCGGCATGGGCAGCTGAGGCCGTGTCGCGATGAGCCTGGACACTTGGCTCGCCGCGCTGCGATCCAGCGACGTCGCGACGCGCATCGACGCCGCGGTGGCCCTGGGCGAGGCGGGCGACAAGAAGGCCGTGGCCCCGCTGACGCAGGCCCTGCGCGATCCCGATCCCGAGGTGCGGGCGACGGTGTGCGAGGCGCTCGGCGCGCTGGGCGACGCGCGGGCGGTGCCGCCGCTCGTGAGCTGCTTGCGCGACGCCGACGACGAGGTGCGCGGTGAGGCCTTCTCGGCGCTGATCTCCATCGGTCAGGCGCGGGCGGGGAAGATGCCCGACTTCACCGGCGAGGATCCCTCCAACCCCAGCATGGCGATGACGCAGATCGTGTGGCCGGCCGATCTCGAGGCGGCCAAGCTGCTGCACGATGCGCTCTGCGACACCGACGCCGAGGTGCGGATCGGCGCGGCCTACACGCTGGGCCGGTTGGGGGTGGTGGGGGCCTTCGAGCGCCTGGCGACCCTGCTGCTGGCCGATCCCGACGCCGACGTGCGCGCCGCGGCCGCCTTCGCGCTGGGCGATCTGGCCGCCCACGGTGAGCCGCGGGCGGTGCCGACGCTGATCGAGGCCTGGGACTCGGTGGCGGAGGACGACGAGGTCGCCGTGCTGCTGGTCCGCGCGCTGGTCGACCTGGGGGCGCGAGCGGGCTACGCGGTGCTCCGGCAGGCGCTCGGGCACCGCGACGACCGCGTGCGCCAGCTCGCCGCGATGGGGCTGGCGCGGCTGGGCGATCCGGGCGCCTCGCCGTCGCTCATCCGCGCGCTGAAGGACACCCACGCCGGCGTGCGCCGGAACGCTGCGCTGGCCCTGGGCCACCTGGGCGACCGCATGGCCGTGCGCCCCCTCATCGAGGCCGTCCCCCGCGAGACACCCGAAGTGCGCATCGCCATCGGCGACGCCCTGGCGCGACACGAACCGCAGGTGGTGCACGACGCGCTGCGCTGCGCGCTGACGGCCGAGGACGCGACGCTGCGCCAAGCGGCGGCCTACCTGATGGGGCGCGTCGGCGACGCGGACGGGCTGGAGGCGGCGCTGGGCGATCCCGACGATCAGGTGCGCAAGGCGGCCGCGCTGGCGATGGGCAACGTGGCGGCGCCGCGCTTTCGGGAGCCGCTCTGTGGCGCCCTGACCGATCCCGCCTGGCCAGTGCGCGTGGCGGCCGCCGAGGGCCTGCGCCGGCTCGGCGATCCATCGGCGGCGCCCGCCCTCTCCCGCCACGCCGACGACCCTCACCCCGTGGTGCGCAACGCCGTCGCGGTGGCGCTGCGTGCCCTGCCCACCGAGCGATGATGTCGAGCCCCCCTGCCCTCTATGTGGCCGTCGAAGGCCCGATCGGCGTCGGCAAGACCACGCTCGTGCGCGGTCTGCAGCGGCGCCTTCAGGCGCGCCTGGTCCTCGAGGTGGTCGAGGAGAATCCCTTCCTCGCGCGCTTCTACGAAGATCGCGAGCGCTACGCCTTCCAGACCCAGCTGTTCTTCCTGATGAGCCGGTTTCGCCAGCAACAGGAGCTGCTGCAGGGCGATCTGTTCAGCCCCGGGACGCTGTCCGACTATCACCTGATGAAAGACCGCATCTTCGCCCGCCTGACGCTGCGCGACGACGAGCTCGCGCTCTACGAGCGTGTGTACGCCTCGCTCGAGACGCACATCCTGAAGCCCGACGTGCTGATCTATCTGAACGCGCGGCAGGACGTCCTGCTCGAGCGCATCGCGCGGCGGGGCCGCCCCTTCGAGCGAGACTTCGACAGCGCCTACCTGGCGGAGCTCAGCCAGGCGTACCGGCACTACTTCGCGCACTACGACGCGCGCGTGCCGTTGCTGACGATCGACACCAGCGAGATCGACTACGTGACCAGCGAAGATCCGATCGACCGGATCTACGAGGACGTGCTGAGGCTGGCGGGCCACTGAGAGCCGGACAGCCTCTGAGCCCGCCGGCGGGCGGGGCGTGTCGCCGGCGTCACGGCCACACAAACTCTCAGCTCGCGCGGGGCAGCCGCTTCTCGATGCCGAAGTCGACCCGACGACGGCGCACGTCCACCGACAGCACCTTGATGCGCAGCCGGTCGCCGAGGCGGTGGAGACCGCCCCGACGGCGGCCGACCAGCGCGATGCCGTGCTCGTCGAGCTCGTAGTAGTCGTCGGTGAGCTGGTCGACGTGGACGAAGCCGTCCACCGCGTGGTCCTCGAGTTGGACGAAGATCCCCGACTGGGTGACGCCGCTGATGGTGCCGTCGAAGACGTCGCCGACGCGCTCCTGGAGGAAGAGGGCCTTGTAGAGCCCCTGCACGGTCCGCTCGGCGTCGACCGCCAGGCGCTCGCGCCGAGAGCAGTGGCGGGCCTGAGCGTCCAGCTCGATCGCGTCCGCCTCGTCCTCGTCGGCCAGCGCGCCCTTGATCAGGCGGTGGACGATGAGATCGGGGTAACGACGGATGGGGCTCGTGAAGTGCAGGTAGTGGGGGCAGCCCAGGCCGAAGTGCGGGCCCGGATCGGCGGTGTACTCGGCCCGCGCCATGCAGCGCAGCAGCAGCTGGTTCAGCAGATCCCGCTGCGGGTGATCCGTGATTGATTTCAGGTACTTGGTGAGCTGCTTGGCCGAGGGGCTGCCGCTGACCTTCAGGGGCGCGCCGAAGGCATCGGCCATCAGCCGGAAGCGCACCAGGGCGTCGGCGGAGGGCAGCCCGTGCACGCGGAACACGGTCGGGTGATCGGCCTCGATGAACTGACGGGCGATGACCTCGTTGGCCGCCAGCATCGCCTCCTCGACCAGGCGGTGCGCCTCGTGGCGGGGCGCCGGGCTGACGTCCTCGATGTTGCCCTCTGCCCCCAGCAGCACGCGGGGCTCGGCCAGGTCGAGCTCGAGGTAGCCGCGTCGTCGACGATGCGCCCGCAGCGCACGCGTGCCGTGCAGCAGTTGCTCCAGGACGGGTCGCAGCGCCTCGGCGGACGGCTCGTCGTCGCGGCTCGGCCGATCCTGCTCGCTGCGGATGCCCAGGATGCGGCCCACCCGCTCGTAGGTGAAGCGGGCGTGGCTCCGGATGACCGCCTCGCACACCCTCGCCTCGCCCAGGCTGCCGTCGGGCGCGATCTCGAACTCGACGGCCAGCGCCAGGCGGTCCTCGTCGGGCCGCAGGCTGCAGAGGTCGCTCGAAAGGCGGTGCGGCAGCATGGGCAACACGCGGTCGGGCACGTAGACGCTGGTGCCCCGCGCGTAGGCGTCGGCGTCGATGGCGCTGCCCGCGGGGACGTAATGCCCCACGTCAGCGATCGCCACCGTGAAGCGCCAGCCGCCCGCGGGGAGGGCCTCGGCGTGGACGGCGTCGTCGAAGTCGCGGGCGCTCTCGGGATCGCAGGTCAGGAGCGGCCGCTCCCGCAGATCGGTGCGACGCGCGATCTCGGCGGCGGGCAGCTCGGCCGGGAAGGCGGCGGCCTCGGCCTCCGAGGCGCCCGAGAACTCGAGCGGCAGGCCCAGGTCGTAGACGATGATGTCCGTCTCGCGCATCGGCCGCGTGCTGCCGTCCTTCTCCGTCCA
>CALBMW010000025.1 GCA_937896275.1 uncultured Myxococcales bacterium | reverse complement strand
CGAGCAACGTCTGGGCGGACGGCAACCGCACGCCCTACACCTACGCGGCCGGCGGCAGCCTCATGGCGCTCTCGGCCTATCTTGCCACCGGCGGGCCCGACGACATCGGCGCGCGGGTGACGGTCACCGAGGCGCTGGCCAACGGCGTCACGGCGATCACGCGCACCCAGGGACACCAGGCGCCGCTCAACGACGGGGGCTGGAACTACGACCAGCCCCAGGGCTCGGGCGATATGTCCACGACCCAGTTCGCCGTGGCCGGTCTGTCGGCGGCCGAGAACATCTTCGAGGGCGCCGCCGCGCCGGTGCCCAACGTCGTGAGCTTCCTGATGGCCGATCAGAACAACATGACCGGCGGGCTCAGCTACGGGCCGAACCAGGATCCCAGCTCGTCGATGACCTCGTCGGGGCTCTGGTGCTATCGGCTCGCCGAGATCCCGGCGGGCGAGGCCGGACCGCAGGCCGCCTTGGGCTGGCTGCGCGCCAACTACCGCTTCGACAGCATGGTCGGCGGCTCGTTCACGACGCAGAGCCCCTACTACTACCTGTGGGCGGCCGAGAAGGCCCTCACCGTGTCCGAGGACGATGGCCTCGGCGGCGCGGTGTACACCGAGTCCTTCGGCGACCGGGATCCGATCGAGCTGGGCTACCCCGCCGAGGCACGGTCGCACTACTTCGACTTCGCCTACACGCTGCTGAACTGGCAGCTGCCCAATGACGGCAGTTGGGGCACGCGGCACAACGGCAGCGTCGTCGGCTGGGATCAGCAGTCGAGCCACGGCTTCGCGCTCCTGACGCTCGAGCGCTCGCTGGGCGGCGTCTGCCTGGACACCGACGACGACGGCCTGTGCGACGACAACTGCCCCGATACGCCCAACCCCGACCAGGCCGACGAGGACGAGGACGACGTGGGCGACGCCTGCGACAACTGCCCCAAGGTGGCCAACCGCGCGCAGGACGACACCGACATGGACGGCACCGGCGACGCCTGCGACCGGTACCTGTGCACGCCCGACGGCAACCCCGAGGTCTGCGACGGCGTCGACAACGACTGCGACAACATCACCGACCGCACCCAGGATGGCGAGCCGGTCGTCTCGCCCGACCCCTGCGGCACGGACCTGTTCGGCCAGTGCGCCGCGGGCACGCAGGAGTGCTCGCTGGCGGGCCACATCGCGTGCCGGCCGCTCATCGGGCCCTCGGAGGAGCTCTGCGATCTCATCGACAACGACTGTGACGGTCGCATCGACGAGGGGCTGCGCAACGACTGCGGATCGTGCGGGCCCATCCCGGACGAGCGCTGCGACGGCGAGGACGACGACTGCGACGGCGAGGTGGACGAGGACGCGCCCTGCCCCGGGAATCAGGCCTGCGTGCTGGGTGAGTGCGCCGATCCCTGTGGCCCCGACAGCGTGTGCGGCGCGGGTGAGCAATGCATCAACGCGCACTGCATCGGCGCCTGTGCCGGCGTCTCGTGCCCGCCCGGCGAGGCCTGCGATGCCGTCAGCGGCGACTGCGTCGACCCCTGCGCCGACGTCCGGTGCGAGGGCGCGGAGGTCTGCGCGGGCGGCCTCTGCGTCGAGGACATCTGCTACGAGACGGGCTGCCCTGCGGGCGAGCGTTGCCGTGAGGGGGCCTGCGTGCGCAACCCCTGCCAAGGCATCACCTGCGGAGAGGACAGCTTCTGCCGCGACGGACGCTGCGTCTTCACGTGCGCCGATCTCAGCTGCGGTTGGGGTCAGGCGTGCATCGACGGCGCCTGCGAGGACGTGCGCTGCGGCGGGCTCGTCTGCGCCGAAGGCACGACCTGCGTGCAGGACGAGTGCCTCACCGACTCCTGCGATCCCGAGGGCTGTGGCGCGGCGCGGACGTGCATCGACGGCACCTGCGCCGACGATCCCTGCGATGGCGTGGTGTGCCCGCGCGGCCAGGCGTGCGTCGTGGTCGAGGGCACCGCGCAGTGCGAGGCTGACTGGCTGAACCCCGTCATCGAGCCGGGCGCCGACGGCGGCGTCGAGGGCGACGGCGGCGCGAGTGAGGATGCGGGTCCGAGCGGTGACCGCGACGGCGGCCCCGGTGAGGGCGACTTCGGCGGCGGCGCCGACGACAGCGGCGTGATCGTGGTCGACAAGGGTACGAGCGAGGGCTGCAGCTGCGACGCTGGGGAGGGCGGTGCGCCGGCTGGCTTCGCGCTGCTGGGCCTGCTCCTGATCGCGCTCTCGCCTCGCGGGCGAGGCCGCTGGGGCGCCTGATCGCACCGCGTGCCGCCGGCGCGCGCAGAAACGCGCGCTAACAGCCTGTAATCATGCTGGGTTTCAGTTGGTCGTGAAAAAATCTGAACACGACCTTGGCAGGTCTCCGATCGAAACCTACTGTGGATTTGGAAGCGTCACCGAGGGAGCGTGAGGGTTCTAGATCAAACCCTGTTCCAAATGCCCCGGGCCCGGTCCCTGGCGGCGGTGTGCAAGCCGACCCCTGTAGTCGGAAGCCTGAAGTCGCCACTTACTGCGCCCACCTGATTCAGGTCCGGGCTTGTTCTGACGTCCCGAGACTCGGTCCCCCGGTGACGATTCCTTTCGAAAGCGCCCCTTG
>CALBMW010000024.1 GCA_937896275.1 uncultured Myxococcales bacterium | reverse complement strand
AGGCCGCCGCCTGGCTCTTCGAGCACGTGTTCGGGCAGGCCCACCCGGCCGACCGCTTCGCGGCCCTGTCGTTCAGCTCGATCGGCGCCGCCTCGGCCCACCAGGCCGCCGCCCTGCGGGCCGCCCTTCGCGCCCAGCACCCGGTGAGCGCCGGGCGGGCGTTGGCTTGCCTGCGAGCCGCCTACGACGCGGCCCGGCCCGTCGCCGACGCCCCCGATCATGCCGCCTGGGTGACCGAGCGCGCCCTGCTCGAGCATCACGCCGATCCGGACGGGACGTCTGGCCCCAATGGGTGACTTCCTGCCCAACACCCAGGCCCTCTGGTACGCCATCGCCGTCGTCGACGTGCTGGCCATCGGCACCGCCCTGCTGCGCCTGCACGGCGTCAACAGCACGCTGGCCTGGATCTTCTTCATCCTCGCCTTCCCCGGTGTCGGGGCGCTGATCTACTTCACCTTCGCGGCGCCCTACATCCGGCGCACGCCGGTCCGCGCCCGGCGTCGGCGACACCCCCTCGGCCCCGCGGACACCTCGCCCCGCCCCGAGGCGGTGGCGGTGCTGCCGGTGGTCGAGCGGCTCACCCGACTGCCCCGCACGCATGGCAACCGAGTGGAGCTGCTGGCCCGTGATCCGGCGGCGTACATGGCCATCGAGCGCGCGCTGAGCGCGGCCAAGACCTCGATCTGGGCCGAGTACTTCATCATCCAGAATGACGAGACCGGGCTGCGCTTCATGGACACGCTCATCGAGCGCGCCCAGGCCGGCGTCGAGGTGCGGCTGCTGTTCGACGCCGTGGGCACGTGGTGGTTCGACCGCAAGCGGCTCAAGGCGTTGCGGGAGGCGGGCGCGCGGGTCGAGGCCTTCTTGCCCGTCAACCCCTTTCGACGGCGTTGGTCGGCGCACCTGCGCAACCACCGCAAGCTGGTGGTCATCGACGGTGAGATCGGCTTCACGGGTGGCATGAACGTCGGGGACGAGTACTCGGGGCGGGCGTTTCTGCGCGGGGGGCGGCACTTCACCGACACCCACCTCACCGTGCGGGGGCCGGCCGTGAGCGACCTGGCGCAGATCTTCGCCGACGACTGGTCCTTCGCCACCGACGAGCGCCTGCAGGCGGTCGAGGTCGAGCCCCTGGCGGACGGCACGAGCACCGTGGCCATCGTGCCCAGCGGCCCTGACCAGGTGCACAACGCCTCGGCCATGGCGTTCTTCACGGGCGTCGCGACCGCACGCAGCCGCGCCTGGCTGACGAGCCCCTACTTCATCCCCGACGCCCCGCTGCTGAGGGCGTTGAGCGGCGCGGCGCTCGGCGGCTGCGATGTTCGGGTGTTGGTGCCGGCGACCAGCGACCAGAGGCTCGTGCGGGCGGCCGCCCGTTCGTTCTACCGCGAGCTGTTGCGGTGCGGCGTGCGGATCTTCGAGTACCAACCCACGATGCTGCACGCGAAGACGATGGTGGTCGACAGCGCGTGGTGCATGGTGGGCTCGGCGAACATCGACATCCGCAGCTTCAAGCTGAACTTCGAGCTGGGCGCGCTCATCGCCGACGCGACCTTCGCCGCGCAGCTCGAGGCGCTCTATCTGCACGAGCTCACGCAGAGCGTCGAGATCGACGCCGAGGCGTGGCGCACCGCGACGCTGCCGCGACGCTTGATGCAGGGCGCGGCCCGGTTGTTCGCGCCGCTCTTGTGAGCTGAGTGGGTGGCCGTGAGACCGCGCCCCGAGTGACGTTCAGGGCGCGCGGGCGGTCTTGCAGTCGCCGCCCTCGCAGAGTTCGCTCTTGACCGTCACGCCGCCAGCGAAGGCGCGCGTGCAGTGGCCGCCCTCGCAGTGCACCTCGCAGGTCGCCCCGCCGGCGCAGGCCTGCTTGCACTTGCCGCCCTCGCAGAGAAACGTGCAGCTCGCGCCGCCCGCGCAGGCCTGCTTGCAGTCCCCGCCGGCGCAGCTCGACTTGCAGGTCGCGCCCCCCGCACAGGCGTGCTTGCAGTTGCCCTCGGGACAGCTGAAGTCACAGGTGCGCCCGGCGACGCAGACGCCCTTGCCGCCACGGTTGACGACGCCGCCGAGCGCGCCGGTGGCCTCGAGCTGAGCGTTGCCGGCTGCCTTCAGAGCGTCGGCGGCGGCCTGATTGGCGGCCTTGGTGGCCTCGGCCGCCTGCCTGGTGGCTTCGTTCGCTTGCTGCAGCGCGTCGTTGACGTCCTGGGCGTGGGCGAACCCGACCCAGGCGCCCAGCGCGAGCGCGACAACCGTGATGGAACCGAGAATGCCCTTCATCTCCGTACTCCCTGCCGACCATGCGGCCAATGTGGCGCGACGCGACGTCCTCGTGCGCAGGCCATTCACCGTTGCCACTTTCATCACCCGGGATGCTGCACCCAAGGCAAAAAGAGTTGCGCGCGACGCGCGGCCATGATGCCCTTGGGCGCCATCGAATCGGGAGGGTAAAGTGCGCATCGACCTCGAGACTCCGATGAAGCTCCTGCGGCGCCTCGGCGTGCCGTCGGTGATCGTGGATCTGGTCGAGGACGCCGCCGACAGGTTGCAGGACCGTGTCTTCGGCGCCGCGCCCCGGTCGCAGGCCGACTATGGCTGGTCCCCACCACCTTCGGGCACGGCCTACGGCGCCGGCATGGACGCGCCGATCGACGCTGCCGCCGACTACACGGAGCCGCCGCCCGATCCCCGCGATCTCTACGGCGCGCCCAGCGCGTCGCCGCCCGCGGCCGGGAAGAAGGTGCCCACGAAGACCGCGAAGACGGTCGAGACCCCCAAGGCCGCCAAGGAGCCCAGGACCGCCAAGGCCCCCAAGGCCGAGAAGGCGCCCAAGGCCGCCAAGGCCGAGAAGGCCGCCAAGGCCCCCAAGGCCGAGAAGGCGCCCAAGGCCGAGAAGGCCCCCAAGGCCGAGAAGGCGCCCGCGAAGGCGGCTGGCAGGGGGCCCGGGCGCCCACGCAAGCAGCCCGCTGCCGCCGCCGGTCAGGACGTGACGGCCAGCACCGCCGAAGAGGCCGCGGCCGGGAAGCCGGCGCTGGCTGAGAAGGCGGCCGCCAAGTCCGCGGCGAAGGCGCCGGCGGGCCCCAAGGCCAGGGCACCCAAGAAGGCTCCCAAGACGGCGGAGGCGCCGACGCTCGACGCCATCGTCTGGGCCTCGACGGCGCCGGCGGGCAACGATCCGGCCGCGTGGAGCGCCTACTTCGCGACGCTCCCCGAGACCTCGCAGCGCTTCCTGCAGTTGGTCGAGCAGCACGGGACGCTGGCCGTCGAGGTGGCCGTCGGCGAGATGGGCCTCAAGAGCGGCCGATCCGTGGGCGGCATCACCGGCGCGATGATCCGCTGGGCCCCCAAGCACGGCATCACCGTCCCCTTCGTCGCCCACGACGATGCCGAGGGAAACCGCGTCTTCGTCTGGCAGGGCTGATCAGCCCCACTCGGGACGTGGAGGGGCTCGCGGTTCGCGCGGTCCCGGCCTGCCGAAGGCGTTGCGCGACCCGGGCCCGATCCCCGGGGTCGATCCCCGGGGTCGAACATACTCATTTACCACTTGGCGACCCCCCGACCCCCCCCCTCGTCGCCGACGCCGCGGCGCTCCGAGGTGGCCGCCCGTCAACGACAAATTGACTTCCGTCGGCGCCCCGCTGACCCTGAACGCGGTCGTCCACGGAGGGACAATGACCCGAGTATCCCTGCTCGTCGCCATGGCGGTGACGGCCGGGCCAGTGGCTGCCGCACCCCGACTGCAGGACGTCGCGGTGGCCGCGGACGCGGCGGCGCTGACCTTCACGCTCTCGCTCACCCAGGCCATCGCGCGGGACGCCGTCAGCGCTGAGGTCGTCGACCACGGCGCCCTGTTGGTGGTGCGGCTCGACGGCGTGTCCGTCTCTCGGCGCTGGTTGAGCCTCGCCGATCCGGCGATCCGCCGCAGCCTCGTCCGCCCCGCCCGCGAGCGCACGCCACCGGCGGGCGCGGTGCTGCGCGTACGCTTCGCGCGCGCCTGGCCAGCGGCCGGCGCGGCCCGCGTCGGCATCACCTTGGATGGGCCCCGGGTGGTCGTGCGCCTGCCGCGGGCGACCGACGGACCGACTCGCCTGGAGCCGGCGCTCGTGCCCGTCGCGCCGGCCCTCGGCCCGCCCGCCGCCGAGGAGCCACCGATCGATACGTCACTCTCCGAGGCGTCTCCACCCGAGGAGTCCCTGCCCCAGACGTCACCGTCCGAGGGCTCCCCCCCGAACGGCTCCTCGCCCGAGGAGCCTCCACTCGAGGCCTCCCCGCCGCGCGAGCCCGCCGCCTCGGTGGCCGCCGGCCTCGACCGACTCGACCGCGCGCTGCACGCCGGCCTGCGCCGCAACGCCGATCTGCCCCGCGTCGCCCTCCTGCCCCTCGACGCCGTGGATGACGCGGCGCGCGCCGAAGACCTCGCCGCCGCGGCGACGGCCGCCCTCGCCTACCACCTTGACCGTCGACCTCAGCTCTTCCGGGTGCCCGACGCCGCGGTGCGCGCCACCCGCGCGCGCTACCTGAGGGGCCGCACCGAGTCGCTGAGCCTGTCGGAGGCCGCCACGCTCGGCGCGCTGCTCGGCGCCGACACCGTCATCGCGGGCGCCGTCGCCGCGACCGGCGACACCGTCGAGGTGCGCGCCGTCGTCCTCGACGCCTCCACCGGGCGCCTCACGATGGAGACGCGCGAGCCCTTCGCCCGCGACGCCTTCGTCGCCTTCGCCGCGGACGCGCGCAGCGACGACGGTTACGCCGACGCAGCCTGGCGCTCGGCCCTCGTGCCCGGCTGGGCCCAGGTACGGCGCGGCGACACGGCGCGCGGCGCCGCCCTGCTGACCCTCTTCGGCGGCGTGCTCGCGGTCGGCGTCACGTCGGCTCTCCTGGGTCGCGACGCCGAGCAGGACTACCGCGGTGGCGCCGGCCGGGCGTCGCTGGATCGTCGCGCCGACGCCGACGCCCACTACGATCGCGCCACCGGCTTCCTCGTCGCCGCTGGCGTCGTGTGGTCGGCCGCGATGATCGACGCGCTGACCGGGTGCACGCCCACGACGACCTGGCAGCCGCACCTGGAGCGGACACCGTGACCCGCGTCGCACCGCCCGCGCGCCCGCTGCCTCGGCTCGCGGCGCCCCTGCTGCTGCTCCTGCTGACGACGGCCTGCGAGCACGTCGACGCCGTCCATCCGCTCGATCCGCGGTCGCCGCCCGATCAGCAAGCCACCGCCACGCTGCGCGGGCAGCTGCTCGTCCCCGCGGACGCACCGGCCGACCTGTTCACCGCGAGCACGGTCCTGGTCCGCCCGGGCGACGCCGCGGACGCCCCCACGGCGAGCGCTCAGCCCGGGGCCGACGGGCGTTTCTCCCTGCCCTCGCTGCGGCCCGGCGCCTACGTGATCAGCGCTGAAGTCCCCGGTTTCCTTGATGATCCTCGCGCGGTCTCGCTGTCGCCCGGCGAGACGCTCGACCTGGGCCCCATCGGCCTCCGCCGCGCGGACCCGCTGGTGGTGGCCGCGCTCGACGGGCGCGCGCTCCTCGAGGGACGGGGGCCGGGTGAGCACGCCGGCGTCGTCGTCGCGGCCGACCCCGGGGGCGCGACCGTGACCGGCCCCGACGGCCGCTTCCACCTCGACGTGGCCCCGGGCCGCCTCACGTTGAGCCTCGTCTACCCCGGATTCTCGCCGCAGGTCCTCTCGGAGATCACCGCGCGCGCGGGCGAGACCACCACCCTCGAGGCGCCGGTCGTCCTGCCCGCCCTGCCCGGATCGGTCCGCGGCGAGGTCGCGCTGCGTCGCTTCGCGACCCCCGATCGCCTGGGCGCGGTGACCCTGCGCCTGACACCGACCCGCGATCCGGCGGCCGATCCTCGCGGCCTCGGCGTCGACACACAGGGCCGCTTCGCGCTCGCGGACCTGCCCCCCGACCGCTACCTGCTGAGCGTCGCCGCCCCAGGCTACGACCGGTCCGAGCGACCCGTGACCGTCGCCCCCGGCGCCGAGAGCGACCTGGGCGTGATCGAGTTGTCCCACGCGTCCAGCGGCCCCAACGCCGTGGCGCTCGAGGGCGACGTCCGCCTGGCCGACAACGCGCCCCCCGCCGGCGTCCCGGTCACGATCCGCCTCGCCGACGCCGCCCTCACCTACGCCCTCGTGGCCACCGATCTCACCGGCCGCTTCACCGTCGCGGCCGCCGCTGACGAGGCCTACGCGCTCCAAGTCTCGGCCCCCGGCTACGCGCCGATGGAGGCCGGGCCCTTCACCTACGCCCCGGACCGCGCACGCTTCGAGGACGCGGCGGGTGCGCGGCCCCTGGTGGTGCTCTCTCCCCTGCCCTGATGGGCCCGCACCGGCGGCGCGGTGTCAGCGAGCACCCCAGCCGCTTCGCCCATGGCGACCGCGCGTCGATTCCAGCACACTGCGGACACCGCCGTTGGACTCGTTGCCGGGAGCCGCGCTCATGCGCCCTGCCCTCTTCCTGCCTGCTCTCGCCTTGCTCGCGGCCGCGTGCGACGGCGGCGTGCGCACCGTCGAGGTTCAGCGCCCCGCGGCCGACTTCGTGCCCGGCGAGGTGCTGGTACGCTTCGACGCCGCGCTCGGCCGCGCCGAGGTCGAGGCCAGGGTCGCCGCCATCGACGGCCGCCTGCTCCCGTTGGGCCCCGATGCGACGGCCCCCATCACGTCGCTGGCCGGCGTCTGGCGCGTGGGCCTGCCGTCCGGCGTCTACGTTGGGCGCGCGCTCGCTGTCCTGGCCGCAGATCCCGACGTCGCGGACTTCGAGCCCAACTACATCGTCGAGGCCTTCGATCTGCCGGACGATCCCGACTACCCCAAGCTCTGGGCCCTGCCCCGCATCGGCGCCCCGGACGCGTGGATCCGCACCACCGGCAGCGAGGACGTCGTGGTGGGCGTCATCGACTCGGGCGTGCTGTACACCCACCCCGACCTCGCCGAGAACATCTGGACCAACCCGGGCGAGATCCCCGGCAACGGCCTCGACGACGACCAAAACGGCTACGTCGACGACATCCACGGCTACGACTTCTGCAACGGTGACGCCGACCCCACCGACGACCACTTCCACGGCACCCACGTCTCGGGCACGATCGCCGCCCGCGGCGACAACGGGCGCGGCGTCGTCGGCGTCGCCTGGCGCGCGCGCATCATGGCCCTGAAGTTCCTGTGCGCCGACGGCAAGGGCAACACCCTGGCGGCCGCCCAGGCCATCCGCTACGCCGCCGACAACGGCGCCCGGCTGACCTCGAACTCCTGGGGCGGCGGCGGCGCCTCGAACGTGGTGTACGACGCCATCCGCTACGCTCAGGAGCGCGATCAGCTCTTCGTGGCCGCGGCCGGCAACAACGGCGCCGATCTGGGGACCTTCAACAGCTACCCGGCCGGCTACGACCTGCCCAACATCGTGTCGGTGGCGGCCAGCGATCAGGCCGACCGCCGCGCGGCCTTCAGCAATTACGGTCGAGAGCGCGTGGATCTGGCCGCCCCCGGCGTCGCCATCTGGTCGACCTCGCTGGGCGACGGCTACCAGTCGGCCCAGGGCACCTCGATGGCCACGCCGCAGGTCTCCGGCGCCCTGGTGCTGCTCTACGCCCGCGATCCCGCCCTGACCTGGCAGCAGGCCCGCGAGGCTTTGTTCGCGTCCGTCGATCCGCTGCCGGCGTGGCAGGGCGTGGTGGCGACCGGTGGCCGCCTCAACGTCGCCAAACTGATTGATTCTATTGGCGAACCGCCACCGCCCCCCATCCAGATCGAGGCGGCGCAGGACGGCCCCTCCTCGATCGGCGTGCGCTGGGCACCCTCGGCCGACGCCACGGTGAGCGCCTACCGCGTGTACCTGCGCGGCGACGCGGGCGGCGTGCAGCCGGCCCAGGTGGTCTTTGGGCGCGCCGCCGTCACCGCCCACCTCGAGCCGGTGGATCAGGGCCGCTGGTTCGTGTCGGTCCGCGCGCTGAACGACCGCGGCGAGGGGCCGCCGGGCGCCGAGCTGCAAGTGGACGTCGTCGACGGCGAGCCGCCCGCGCGCGTGATCGATCTCAGCGCCGTGGCCGCCCTGGGTCAGCCGCTGAGCGTGGCCTCGGTCGCGGCGACCTCGATCTTCGCGCCGAGCTGGGCGCCGGAGCGGCTGCTGGACGATGACCCCTTCACCGGCTGGGCGGCCGAGCCGACCGAGCGCGTGGAGCAGGCGCGCGTGCGCCTCGACCTCGGCCGCACGCGGACCGTCGGGGCCGTGTCGCTGCGCGCCATGCTCGGCTTCGAGGGCCTCTTCCCCCCCAGCTTCGAGGTGCGCCTCGCGGAGCGCGAGGGCGAGTGGACCGTGGTCGCCCGCGAGATCGCGCTCGCGGCGCCGGCCGGCTGGCTCGACTGGTCGCTGCCGCCGACCCCGGCGCGCTATGTCGAGGTGCGCGTGCTCGAGCCGGCCGTGCACGCCTCGGGGCTGCGCTACGTGGCGCTCGGAGACATCCGCGTCACCGGGACGCCCGACGAGGCGGGCGCCGTGCGGCTGAGCTGGACCGCGGTCGGTGACGACGCGGCGCGTGGTCAGGCGCGCCGCTACGACCTGCGCGCCGACCGCGCCGATGGCTTCGCCTTCGACACCGCGCCCGCCTTCGACGCCCCTCTGCCCCGCCCGCCCGGCGCCCGCGAGTCGGTCCTCGTCCGGGGGCTGCTCGGGCAGACCGACTACGCCTTCTCGGTCGCGGCCGAAGACGAGGCCGGCAACCGCGGCGAGCCCGCGCCGCCGGTGCGCGTCACGACGGGCGCCATCGCGCCGGGCGGCGTCATCGATCTGCGCGTCGAGGCCGTGGACGCGACCCACGTCGCGCTCGTCTGGACCGCCCCGGCCGAGGACGGCGTGCGCCCCGAGTCGGGACCGGTGGCCGGCTACGAGGTGCGCCGCGGTGCCCGACCCCTCGGCGCCACCGGGTGGCCCGACGCCGCGGTGATCGTCGGTCCCGCGCCCGGCGCGCCCGGCGCCGAGCAGCGCCTCGCCG
>CALBMW010000023.1 GCA_937896275.1 uncultured Myxococcales bacterium | reverse complement strand
CCCCGAGCCGAGGATCCTCGCCGGCGCGCGTGACCATCGCCTCGACCGTCGCCAGCTCGGCGCCCTCGAGCACCAGCGCGCGGCGGTGGGCGGCCAGGCTACGTTCGAGGAGCGCGCGCAGGGCCTCGGCTTCGGCCTTGGCCTGCATCGAGGCGCGCCCCGCGGCCCGCGGGTCGTCCGGTGGCCCCAACGCGAGGGTGGTGGCGGCCGCGTCCATCCCGGCGCCCGCGTCGGTCGGCGGGGGCGGCGTGGCGATGATCAGGTGTACCCAGAGGATGACGACGGCGGTCATGGCGATCGCCCTCCCGGCGACCGTCACTGTGTATTCGGCCACCTCCCAAAGGGCAACCGCGCGTCGGCTCGCCCCCGATCAGGCGCTGGCGAGGGCCAGGCCTTCGGGGACGGGGATGGGGGTCCGGGATGCCAGCAGCTCGTGCAAGGACCGCCGATCGATGGGCTTGTCGAGCACCGGTACGCCGCCGTCCGCCAGGAACGCCGCCACCTCGTCGGTCAGGGCGCCCCCCGTCATCAGCGCCAGCCGGGCGGCCGCCTCGGGGCGTCGGTCGCGCAGCGCGCGGTAGAGCTGTGGCCCGGTGACGCCGGGCATCTGCACGTCGCACAGGATGAGATCGAAGGTCTCGTTGCAGGCGCGCTCCAGGCCCTGCGCCGCGTCCACCGCGATCTCGACCTTGTGGGGACGCAGCAGTCGCCCGATGGCGCGCGCCACCAGGTGATCGTCGTCGATCACCAGCACCGTGGCGCGAGCGTCGGGCCGCGGCGTCGGCCCGGGCACCAGCGCGGGGGGCGCCGGGGTGGCGGCGCAGGGCAGCCACACGCGGACCGTCGTCCCCACCCCCAGCGCGCTGTCGATGTGCAACTCGCCCCCCATGGCATTGATCAGGTTGCGGCTGATCGACAGGCCCAGCCCGGTGCCCACGCCGACCGGCTTGGTCGTGTAGAAGGGGTCGAACACGCGCTCGAGGGCCTCGGGGGGGATGCCGCAGCCGGTGTCGGTGACCGACAGCTCCACGCGCCCGTCCTCGAGATCGCGGGTCCGAAGCGTCACCCGATGGTCGGCGGGCGTACCCTCGGGGAGGGCCTGCGCCGCGTTGACGATCAGGTTCAGCATCACCTGGGACAGCCGGCCCTCGTTGCAGCGCGCGGGCACGGTGGCGCGGTAGTCGCGCACGACCGAGGCTCGGCGGCGCAGGTGCGAGGTCGCCAGGTTGAGGGTCCGGTCCAGGAGACCGTGCGCGTCCACCGCGCCCACCTCATCGTCGTCCTCGCGGGCGAAGGTGCTCAGATCGCGGACGATCGTGCGCACCCGAGCGGCGCCATCCCGAATCTCGCCGAGGGCGCGGGTGACCTCGTCGAGCTGCCCGGGGGGGAGCGCCGCGGCGATCTCGGGCAGCGCCAGGTCCAGCCAGTCGAGGTTGGTCGTCATGAAGGCGAGCGGGTTGTTGATCTCGTGCGCCACGCCGGCCGCCAGCGTGCCGACCGTCGCGAGTCGGTCCGCCAGCCGCAGGCGGGCCTCGAGGGCGGCGCGCTTGGACACGTCGCGCAGGAAGGCCAGCGTGGTGTGCTGACCGTCCTCGCTCACCTCGCTCAGCGGCAAATCGACCGACTCGAGCTCCACCCGTCCGCCATCCGGGCGCGTGGCGTACCGCCGGGTGACTCCGCGCGCGTCGAGCCCTGCGGGATCGGGCCGCCGGGGCACCAGCGCGTCGACGGCGCGGCCCACCAGCTCGGCCGCGGTGGCGCCGAAGAGGGCAGCGGCGGCGTGGTTGGCCTGCTGCACCTCGCCGCCACGGTGGACCAGGATCGCGTCGGGCGCGCCGTCGATGACGACGGCCAACGCGTGCACCGCGCGCTCCTCACCGGTCACGTCTTGCGCCTGCACGGCCACGCCGTCGAGGGTGCCGTCGGCCAGCCGGATCGGGTGAACGGTGACGTCGTAGTGGCGCGCACCACTGGGGTGGGCGCGGCGCACGCGTCCGCCCCCGGCCTTGCCGTCCAGCGCGAGCTCGTAGAGCGCCGCCCAGTTCGCGCGGTGCCCGGGCGTGTCGAGCGGGCGGTCGCCCAGGGCGATGGGGTGACCATGCATATCCGTGAATTCATTGATGAAACGCTGATTCATGCCCCGCAGCCGGAGATCGCGGTCGAGCGACCAGATGGCCGCGTCGCCCCGCTCGAACAGCGCGCTCAGGTTGGCTTGGCTGCGGGCCAGGGCGGCGACGTCGAGGGCGTGCAGCCGGGCGAGCGCCTCGGCGTTGCGCCGCAGATCGGCCATCCGCCCGACGATGGCGCCCACCGCGACCGCGAAGGCGGACCCGAAGCCGTGCCAATTGGCGAAGACGCGCGCGGCGGCGGCCGGATCGGCCCACGGCAGCACGAGGCGGAGCGTGCACGCGAAGGCGATGCCCGACGCGAGGCCCGCGCCGGTGCCCCAGCGGGCGCCGGTCCACAGCACCACGGCAAAGCCGAGAATGCTGGTGGCGGGGCCGAGGTGCGGGAAGAGCAGCGCGACGAGCGCAGCGCTCACCGCGTGCAGGGCGACCACGGGGATCAGGGCAGGGTGTCGGCACACCTCCCGGGCGGTCGCCCACAGCCAACGGATCGCCCGCGGCGTGCGCCCCATGAGGTCGCCGGTGGGTGGCTGCCCGCGCGTCGCGCCGTGATCGGTGTGTTCCTGCACTCTGCCCGCCTCTGGCGCCGGATACGGTCGTCCCCCCCCCAACGGTGGACCATCGGGGGCAACATGAGCCGGGTGTCCGGGAGACCCCTGGCTGGCGGTCGCGTGCGCGGCGGTGTTCGGCGTGCCACGCGCGGCGGACCGATTCCGTGCCCGCCGCGGCCGTTTTACTCGACCGCCCTCGACGTGCTAAACGCGGCGCGCCGGGCGCGAGGCGCGCAGCCGGCCGAAAGGACGACGCGATGAACCTTCGGACGGTTGTGAATGGCGCGCTGGCGGGGACGCTGGCGCTGACGGTGGGCTGCCTGAGCGGAAACGGGGACGGCCAGGGCACGGGGGACAGCGGCGCGTGCGTTCAGGCCGCCCAGCTTTGCGGAGCCGGGCCGCAGCCCGAGGGCGCGGTCTGCACCGGCGAGACGCTGGCCTTCGCGGCGTGCATCGTGGATCGCGGCAGTTGTGACGGCGCGGCGCAGATCGCCTGCGTGGGCGGCGGCGATCTGGTGGACGCGGGGGCGGGCGCCGGGGGCGGCGGCCAACCCGGCAACAACGGCGGCGCGCCCGGGGGCAACCCGGGTGACAACGGCGGCGAGCCGGGCAACAACGGCGGCGTGCCCGGCAACAACGGCGGCGGCCCGGTGGAGCAGGGCAGCGAGGACACGGACGCGCGGTGCATGGACGGCGTCGACAACGACGCGGACGGGCACGTCGACTGCGATGACTTCGACTGCACCCGGAGCGACACGGTCACCGTCTGCGGCGGTGGCGGCGGGAGCGACGAGGACAGCGACGCGACCTGCGTCGACGGTGTGGACAACGACGGCGACGGCCACCTCGACTGCGAGGACTACTCCTGCTCGCGCAACCCCGACGTCACGGTGTGTGGCGACGTCCCGCCCGCAGGCGGCGCCGAGTCGACCGACGCGGCCTGCCGCGACGGGGTGGACAACGACGGGGACGGGCACCTCGACTGCGACGACTTCGATTGCTCGCGCAACGACGCGGTCACGGTGTGCGGCGACGGCCCCGCCCCGGGCGGCGCCGAGTCGACCGACGCGGCCTGCCGCGACGGGGTGGACAACGACGGGG
>CALBMW010000022.1 GCA_937896275.1 uncultured Myxococcales bacterium | reverse complement strand
GCGGTGAGGGCGGCGCAGGTGGCATGGGCGGCGCCGGCGGTGAGGGCGGCGCAGGTGGCATGGGCGGCGTCGGTGGCATGGGCGGCATGGGCGGCGAGGGTGGCGCCGGCGGCATGGGCGGCGAGGGTGGCGCGCTGCCGGCGGCAGAGGTGTGTGACGACGAGGCGGACAACGACCTCGACGGCGACATCGACTGCGCCGACGCCGACTGCGCGCTCGACGCGGCCTGCATCCCGGCCGAGGTGTGCGACGACGACGCGGACAACGACCTCGACGGCGACACCGACTGCGCCGACGACGACTGCACCCTGGACGCGGCCTGCGTCCCGGTCGAGATCTGTGACGACGAGGCCGACAACGACCTCGACGGCGACACCGACTGTGAGGACGCCGACTGCGCCTTGGAGGCCGCCTGCATCCCGGCGGAGGTGTGCGACGACGACGCCGACAACGACCTCGACGGCGACACCGACTGCGCCGACGCCGACTGCGCGATGGACGCGGCCTGCGTCCCGGCCGAGGTGTGCGACGACGAGGCGGACAACGACCTCGACGGCGACACCGACTGCGCCGACGCCGACTGCGCAGACGACCCCATCTGTCAGCCCGCGGGCGACTGCACCGAGGCGCTGCCCATCACCTTCGGGGAGTACACCGGCAACACCGCGAACGCCCCGTCGGCGCAAGGCGCGTCGTGCGGCGGCAGCGCGGCGGGTCGCGAGGCGACCTTCGTGTTCACGCCGGACGCCGACGGCGTGGTCTGTCTGACGACGGCCTTCAGTCGCTTCGACACGGTCCTGCACGTACGCGACTCGGCCTGCGACGATCCGCAGGCCGAGATCGCCTGCAACGACGACGACGAGCGGAGCGGCCGCAGCGTCGCGTCCGCCCTCGACCTCGAGGTCGCGGCGGGCGGCACCTACTACGTCTTCGTCGACGCGTTCGGCGATGACAACGGTGGCCCCTTCGCCCTGACGGTCTCGCCGGGCGAGTGCGCCCAGCAGCCGGAGTGCCGCGACAGCGCGGACTGCGAGGCCTTCCTGCCCGTCTGCGGCGTCGAGGGTCGCTGCGTCGAGTGCGCCGCCGACCTCGACTGCCCCGCGGGCAACATGTGCAGCGACGAGACCTGTCAGTCCGTCCTCACCGCGTGTCGCGAGCCCCTCTTCATCGCGCTGGGCCGCACGACCGGCAGCAACGCCCAGGGGCCCGCCGAGACCAGCGGCTCCTGCGGCGGCGACGGCACCGAGAGTGTGTACGCGGTGCCGGCCATCGGTGGCACGGTGTGCGTCGACGTCGTGGGCGACGATGTCGCCGCGGCCTACCTGCGGTCGGGCGACTGCGCGTCGGGCGACGAGGTCGTGTGCATCGCGCCGGGCGGGCTCAACGAGGTCGAGCTGCCGGCCGGCGAGCGGTCGTTCCTGTTCATCGACAGCAACGGGGCGGGTGGCGACTACACCATCACGGTCACCACCGGCACCTGCGCCGAGCGCCCCGAGTGCATCGATGACACCGACTGCGCCGAGGGTCAGGCCTGCCTCGACGGCGCCTGCACGGATGTCCTCCCGGCCGGAACGTGTGATGCGGCGCAGCCCCTCGAGCTGGGCACCGTCCTGGGCACGACGGCCGGCGCGGCGTCGGCGCTCGGCGCCACGTGCGGTGGCGGGGCGGCCAGCCCGGAGTCGGTCTTCGCCTTCGCGCCGCCCGCCGGCGAGTACTGCCTCAGCACCGTCGGCAGCACCTACGACACGGTCCTGCACGTGCGCACCGGGTGCGCGGACGCCCAGTCCGAGGTCGCCTGCAACGACGACGCCTTCGATACGGGCCAGTCCGCGGTGACGCTGCAGGCCGCGCCCGAGGCGACCTACTTCGTGATCGTGGATGGCTTCAGTGATGCCAGCGAGGGTCTCTTCCTGCTGACGGTCAGTGAGGGCGCCTGCCAGGCTCCGCCCGAGTGCGAGGCCGACGAGGATTGCTTCGCAGGCGACCTGTGCGTCGAGGGACGCTGTGTGCAGTGCGTCGTCGACGCCCACTGTGCCGAGGGCCAGACCTGCGACGAGGGCGGCTTCTGCGGCGACGGCGTGCCGAGCTGCGAGGTCGTCTGCGCCCAGCTGATCGACTGTGGCCTTACTGCGCCCGAGGATCTGCCCGGCTGCGTCGAAAGCTGCGACGTCGAGTCCACCCCGGAGCAGCGCCAATGCATCGACGCCGCGGGCTGCGATCAAGTCCGCTTGGACTCGTGTGCCGTGGTCGATCGGTGCGCCGATGTCGAGTGCGCCGAGGGTCAGCTCTGCGATCCCGAGACCGGCGAGTGCGCCTTGGCGGCCGCGCCGACCTGCGAGGACGCCTGCGGCGTGCTGGTCGGGTGTGGCGTCTTCTCGCCCGAGGGCTTGGCCGAGTGCGTCGCCGGGTGCATCGCCCAGTCCACGCCGGGGGAGCGTCGGTGCGTGTTCGCCGCCAACTGCGATGTGGCCGCTTGCGGCGACAGCCCCGAGTGCGTCGGCAACATCGACTGCGGCGACGGCCAGAGCTGCCTCGACGGGGCGTGCGTGGACCTCGGCCCCGCGGGCACCTGCGAGGCGCCCACGCCTTTGGGCGTGGGCCAGGTCGAGGGCTCGACCGAGGGTGCGCCGGCGCTGCAGGGCGGGACCTGCGGGGGAGGCGGCAGCCCGGAGGCGGTCTATGCCTTCTCTCCGCCCCCGGGCGCATACTGCCTGAGCACCGGTGGCAGCCCATACGACACGGTCCTTCACGTGCGCGCCGCGTGTGACGATCAGGGCTCGGAGATCGCCTGCAACGACGACAGCGACGTCGCCGGTGGCCTCCAGTCGGCGCTGACGCTCGAGGCCGATGGCGAGACCACCTACTTCGTCTTCGTCGACGGCTTCGGCGACGGCAACTCGGGCCCCTACCTCCTCTCGGTCAGCGAGGGCGCCTGCGACATCCAGCCCGAGTGCCTGGCCGATGAGGACTGCGACCTCGGCGCGGTGTGCCTCGAGGGCGCCTGCGAGCCCATCCCCGAGGGTGAGCCCCTGGGCGCCCCGAACTGCGCCGCGGACATCGGCTGCGTCACCGGCGTCTGCTGGGACTTCGCCGACTACGACGCCTTCTGCGGCGGCTCGGTCTGCTCGGCCCCTTGCCAGAATGATCAGGACTGTCTCACGGCCTTCACCGACGCCGGCGCCGAGTTCCCGAACGTGGCGACCTGCGGCGCGGACGGTCGCTGCGATCCCATCGGCAGCGGCTTCGGCGCGTTCTTCTGCCAGTAGCCGATCTTCGATCCCCAGTAGCCGATCTTCGATCCGGCGGGCGGGCCCCGGAGCCCGCTCGCCCCGACGAAGCCCCTCGGATCTGACCCCCACCGGCCTCGGCGCCCCCAGGTCGGCGTGGCCCTGGCTGTTGGCCGCGGAGCGACGGCGGGTGGCCCATGACCACGCCGCCGCCTCATCCTCTGTCGACCGATGCCGGCGTTGGAGAGCCTTCGAGTACCTGTGGGGAGGCTCCTAAGGCGGCAGCGGCGGCCCGTCCCACTTGCCCATCGCGGGCGCCTCGAGGCGGTCCGGCGGCGGCTCGTCCAACGCCACGTCGCGCACCAACTCGTCCACGCAGCCGAACAGGACGTCGTTGCCCGGTGAGGGGTAGCTGGCCAGCGCCTCGTCGTGGCGGTCGAGGTCGTCGAGGAAGAAGACCAGCGTCTCGAGGTCGATGGTCTCGGACCAGGCGCCGTAGCCCAGGCGCGCCAGGTAGCGGGCGTTGAGGGTCTGTTCGAACTGCCCACAGAGCGGGACGCTGAGCATCGGCACCCGCAGGTGCACCGCCTCGCCCATCAGCGAGAAGCCGCCGCCGGCGATGACGGCCCGGGCGGTGCGCAGGTCGTCGACGAAGCCGGTCTCGCTGAAGCCCTTGAACGTGACGTTGCCCGCGCTGCCCTCACGGCCCGCGCCGTAGACCACGAAGCGTTGGGGCAGCTTCTGCAACAGCGGCAGGATGGCTTCGGTGCTGGTCGCGACCGATTGGTAGACCAGCACGTGCTCGCCCGGCTCGCGGCGCGCCGCCAGGATCTCGGGGCGCAGGATGGGGGGCACCAGGGTCGTGCGCTTCTTGCGCACGGGCGGGAAGAAGAAGCTCGACACCAGGTAGTGATAGGCGCCCGGCATCTTGGCCTTCACGATCCACTTCGCCAGCCGGAACGCCGTCTTCTCGCCCTCGAGCACGTCCTCGGCGTGGTCGCAGCGCGCGAGGATCTGCATGTTGTCGATGCTGATCACCGGCAGCCGGTGGTTGAGGCCGTAGAGGAAGGCCCACGACTCGAAGTCGCTGATCACCAGCTCGGGGTCGAAGCCCTCCTCGGCCACCTTGCGGTAGACCTGGATGTTCTTCAGCAGGCCGCCGGGCAGGGCCTCGAGGTTGGCCAGCAGGGTCTCGCTCTTGTCGAGCGCGTTGTCCTCGAAGCGCAGCTGCAGGCCGTGGATCTCGTCGAATCGGATGCGCGGGCGGTGGGCGAAGCGGTCGACCAGGAACTGGTGGGCCTTGCCCGACACGACCACGTGCACGTCGTGGCCGGCGCCCAGCAGGTGCTCCAGCACGACCCGGCTGCGCGTGGCGTGGCCCATGCCCTCGCCGACGATTCCGTAAAGGATTCGCATGGTTCCACTCCGCTCAGACCAGCAGGTCGAGCCTGCCGAGCAGGAAGTCGCGCGCCACCACCATGGTGTGCACCTCGTCGGGGCCGTCGGCGATGCGAGCGGCCCGCGCCGTCCGATACCAGCGCGCGAAGGGCAGGTCGTCGCTGTAGCCCAGGCCGCCGTGCAGCTGGATCGCGTCGTCGAGCACGTCGCACAGCACGTTGGCCACGTGGTTCTTCGCCATCGACGCGTAGGGCCGGCTCTCGCGGTCGAGGCCCTGCTCGAGCATCCACGCGCAGTGCATCGTCATCAGGTTGCCGGCGTGGATGCCCGCCGCGTGCCGCGCGATCTTGGCCTGCACGAGCTGGTGGCGCGCCAGCGTCTTGCCGAAGCTGACGCGCTCGCCCACGTAGGCGCGGCACATGTGCAGCGCGCGATCGGCCAGGCCCAGCCACCGCATGCAGTGCGTCAGCCGCGCAGGCACCAGCCGCGCCTGCGCCAGCCGGAAGCCCTCACCGATCTGCCCCAGCACCGCCTCGTCGCCCACGCGCACGCCGTGGAAACGAAACTCGCCCTCCAGGTGGTGCAGCACCGGCTCGCACATCACCGGGATGCGTCGCACGTACTCCACGCCCTCGGCGTGGCGGTCGACCAGGAACATCGAGGCGCCCGTCCGGGGGTCGGCGCTGGTGCGGGCCATGACGATCAGGAAGGCCGCGTTCTCGCCGCCCGTGCTGTACCACTTGTGCCCGTCGATGACCCAGCCGTCGCCCTCGCGGCGGGCCGCGGTCCGCAGGTTCGACGGATCGGCCCCGGCCCCCGGCGCGGGCTCGGTCATGCAGAACGCGCTGGTCGTCTCGGCCTCGCAGAGCGGTCTCAGGTACTTCGCCTTCACCGCCTCGCTGCCGGCCCGCAGCAGCAGGTCCATGTTGCCTTGGTCGGGCGCGTCGCAGTTGAAGGCGGCGGCGCCCACCGGCGAGCGGCCCATCTCGCGGAAGAGCGTGGCCATGCCCATCGGGCCCAGCCCCAAGCCCCCGAAGTCGGCGGGCAGGTGAGGCGTCCACAGCCCAGCGGCACGGGCGCGGGCGCGCACGCCGGCGAGGGTGGCGCTCTCACCGTCCCGCGCCTCGGCCAGGATGAGATCCTCGACGGGGATGCAGTGCGCGTCGACGAAGGCGCGGACCCGCGGGCGCAGCGCCGCCAACTCGGGGGTCAGGAGGAAGCTGCTGGTGGGTGGCAGGTTCATCGTGCTCAGCCCTCGACGTCGAGCTTCAGGTCGAAGCGCGGCTGGACCACCGTCAGCTTCTCTGTGAGCGTCTTCATCACGTGGTGCCGGATCTTCGCCAGCTCGCCGTCGTCGATCGCATCCTCGCGCAGGGCGCGGGCCAGCTCGGCGTTGAGCGCGCCGATCGCCGCGCGGCGCTTGATCTCGTCGCTCGCCGGGGGCTCCCCCTCCCGGTGCAGCAGCGCGCGCAGGCGGCCGTACTCGGCGATGTCGTGGAAGCTCTCGAGCGTCACCTCGCGCGCGACGGTGGCGACGATGTGCGCCGCGACGCGCACGCGGAAGGCGAGGCCCTGGTCCTGAATGCTCGGGCGCACCGTCCCCTCGAGGAACTCGGCGACGGCGCCGAGCAGGGTGGCCTTGTCGGGAAAGTCCTGCACGATCAGGCTCCTACCTCGATGAGGCGCAGCGCCTCGTATTCCATCTCGGCCGCGCGCCGGGGGATGGCCAACAGCTCGATGTCCTTCTCGCCGCCCAGGTAGCGCTGCCCCTGCACGGCGGCGGCGCTGCCCCAGCGCAGGTTGCCGCAGATCTCCCACCAGTGGACACGCCCAAGATCGACCGCGCGGCCGCTGGCCTCGGCATAGGAGGCGTGGAAGGCGTCGCGGGTCGCGAAGCCGCCCACGGGCTTGTCGACCTGGCCGAAGCGCCAGTCGCGCACGCAGATCCACCCCAGATCCTCCATGGGGTCGCCCCAGTGCGCGAACTCCCAGTCGAGGACGCCGGCGAGGCCCGCGTGCGTGACCATGAAGTTGCCCGTGCGGAAGTCCGCGTGCACGAGCGTCGTCTCGTGCGGGGCCGGGCGGTGCTCGCGCAGCCAGCGCAGGGCCAGCTCGCTCGCCGGGCGCGCGTGCGGCAGGCCGTCGAGGGTCTGGCGGACGAAGGCGAGCGCCGCCGTGGCGGGATCGGCGTCCCGAGCGAAGGGGGCGCGATCGAGGGGCAGCTCGGGGTGATTGATCGGCGTGATGGTGTGGATGGCCGCCAGCGTGTGGGCGAGGTCGTTCGCCAACTCGGCGCGGGCCCGCGCGAGCGTCGGGTGCCGGGTCACCTTGGCGCCGATGGCGTCGCCCTCGACCCAGTCGAGGAAGTAGGCCCAGGCGCCCTCGCGCACCAGATCCTTCGAGAGCCAGCGGGCGGCGGGCGTGTGCACACCGGCGGCCACGGCGGCGTGGATGACGGCGCACTCGGCGTCGCGCCCGAGGCTGCCGGGCAGCGAGGTCCGGGCGTCACTGCGCAGGGCCATGACCTCGAGCTCGCCCGCGCCCACGGTCAGCTCCACCCGCAGGTTGTCCTGGCAGGCGCCGCCGGTCAGGTACCGCAGGCCGCGGACCTCGATCCGCTCACCGGTGAGGGCGGCCACCCGGGCCTCGATGCGACCCCGCAGGGCTTCAAGATCCATGAGGGGCACCTCGGCGCTCAGTTCGGTCAGGCGACACCTAAGCAGCGTGGGGGGCCGGGGTCAACGGCGCTGAGCGGGTGGTCCGGCGGACCGACGCTCGGGGCGCGTCGGTCGGCCTGCGACCTGGCAGGGCGCGGCGGTCGGGCGCCGTGCCGAGGCGCCGGGTCGTGGGTTGGTAGGTATGTGTTGATCACTCTCTGATGAGTGTGTGGTATTGCAGTGAGGGCGGTATTGACCCACCGTGACGGGTGTCGCATCCAAAAGCCGTATG
>CALBMW010000021.1 GCA_937896275.1 uncultured Myxococcales bacterium | reverse complement strand
GCACCCGACGCCGCGCTGCCCGCGCCCGACGCCACGCGTCCCCCGCCGCCGCTGCGGCCGCCGTTGATCACCGAGATCGCCGCGCGCGGCGTGCTCGCGGACGAGGATGGGCAGCCCGCCGACTGGATCGAGCTGTACAACCCCAACGACGCGCCCTTCGAGCTCGGCGGCTGGCACCTGACGGACGACCGGCGCGATCCGGGGCGCTGGACCTTCCCGGCGGGGGCCGCCGTGCCGCCCCGCGGCTACCTCGTCGTGTTCGCCTCGGGCAAGGACCGCCGCGACGTCGACGCCCCCCTGCACACCAACTTCCGCCTCAGCGCGTCGGGCGACTACCTCGCGCTGGTCACGCCCGACGGCGAGCCCGCGCAGTCGCTCAACGGGTGGCCACCGCAGGTCGAGGGGGCGTCTTGGGGCGTGGTCACCCGCGTCCTTGGCACGCGGCTGGTCGGCCCGGGCGATCCGGTGCGCTGGGCCGAGCCCACCGTCTCGGGCGGGCTCGACGCCGTGTGGGCCGACCCCGATCTGGACGACACGGGCGCTCCCTGGCAACCCGGGGTCGCCGCCCTCGGCTTCGACCGGGGCGACGTCCCGCGACCGGAGCAGGCCGCCGAGGAGCTGGGGCCCCTGGTCGCCGACTCCGTCACGGGCTGGTCGGCCGACGGAGAGCAAGGGGCCGCGGGCTGGACCTACGGCTGGTACGACCGCACCGCGGACGCCGACGCCACCTACGCCCCGGGCGACTTCCGACTTTTCCCGCGCGACGCGGGCGGCTGGAGCGCCACCAATTTCTGGACCGGCGCGTCGTGGGACTGGTTCGCCGGTCACCCGCCGTGGACCCTGCTCGGCCGCGAGGATGTCCAATCCAATGGCATCGACGACGGCGCCGAGCACTGGGCGATCCGCCGCTGGACGAGCGACGTGGCGGGCACGCTGGTGGTGCGATGGCGCGTCGCCAAGACCGATCCCGACGGCACGGGCGTGACCGGCCGGGTGTTCCACGAGGGCCGCGAGGTCGACGCGGTGGCGATCGCCGGCGCCGATGTGGTCGGCGCGACGCGGTGGGTCGTGCTGGCCGGCGTTCGACCGGGGGATCGCGTCGACTTCGTGCACGACCCGACGGGCCCGGACGGCGATCCGTCGGGTGCCGCCGATGGCTCGGTGCTGAGCGCGTCGCTGTGGGCGGCCGCCGACTATGGCGCTCTGCTGGCCACCGACGTCGGCGAGGTCGACGGGCTCTGGGTCCGCATGCCGTTCCGGGTCGACGATCCCGCGGTGGTGAGCGCGCTGCGCCTCGCGCTCCGGTACGACGACGGCTTCGTGGCGTGGCTCAACGGGGTGCGCGTGGCCGCCGACGCCGCGCCCGATCCGCCGGGCCCCGGCCTGCCCGCCACCGAGGACCGCCCCGCGTCGGCCGCCATCGAGGCGGTCGACTTCGACCTGCCGGGCGCCCGGGAGCTGCTGCGCCCGGGGCTCAACGTGCTCGCCCTGCAGGTCTTCGACGGCCCCGCAGACGACGGCCGGCTGCTGCTCGAGCCGGCGCTCTCAGGCGTGCGGCGGGTGTTCGACACGGCCCATCCCCGCTACCTCGCGGTGCCTACGCCGGGCGCCGACAACATCGTCGGCGACGACCTCGGTCCGCTCGTCGCGAACGTCACGCGCGATCCGATGGTGGACCCAGGGCAGCCCATCGACGTCGACGCCGACGTCTTCGAGACCGTGGCGCCGGTCGCCAGCGTCGCGTTGACGTGGCGCGTGCGCTTCGAGGCCGAGGTGACGGTCCCGATGCGCCTCGACCCCGACGGGCGCTGGCGCGCGACGATCCCCGGCGAGGTCGCTGGGCCGGGAGAGCTGATCCGCTGGGCCGTCACCGCCACCGACGCGCGCGGGCTGTCCACGCGTGCGCCCGCCTTCGCCGATCCGCTGGACAGCGAGCGCTACCTCGGCACGGTCGTGACGGACCCCGGCCTCGACAGCGCGCTGCCCATCCTGCACTGGTTCTTGGAGAACCCCGCGCAGGCCAACAGCACCGGTGGCGCCCGCAGCACGTTCTGGTTCGACGGCGAGCTGTACGACAACGCGCGCGCCGACATCCACGGTCAGTCCACGCGGGGTTTCCCGAAGAAGAGCTACGACGTCGACCTGCCGAAGGATCACCGCTTTCGCCTGAGCGACGCGCTGCCGCGGATGAAGGACTTCAACCTGCTGACGAACTACGCGGACAAGTCCAAGCTGCGCACCACGCTCGCCCACGACATGTTCCGTCGAGCGGGGCACGGGCACCACCTCGCCTTCCCGATGCGCGTGCAGCGCAACGGGGCGTTCTTCGAGGTGTGCGACTTCGTCGAGGACGGGGACGACCGCTGGATGGAGCGCCTGGGCGAGCCGCGACCGGTGGGCGCGCTCTACAAGGTCTACGACCGCCTCGAGGATCCGAACCGCAGCGAGAAGAAGTCCCGGCTGGACGAGGATCGCGCCGACCTCGCCGCGCTCGTCGCGGGCATCAGGCTGGACGCCGACAACCGCCGCCTTTTCCTGTTCGACAACATGGACTTGGCTCGCATGGCCAATTACCTGGCCGTGATGTTCCTCGTCCAGAACGTCGACTGCTGCCACAAGAACTACTACGTGTACCGCGACACGGAGCGCACCGGTGAGTGGTCGTTTTTGCCCTGGGACATGGACCTGACCTTCGGCCGCGTGTGGACAGGCAACTACTTCGACGACCGGATGCACTTCACCTACGGGCTGTTCCTTGGGCGCGACGTGGGCGCTCGCAACGGCCTGCTCGTGGGGCTCTATGAGCTGCCCGAGTTCACCGAGATGTACCTGCGGCGTGTGCGCACGCTGGCCGACGCGCTCCTGATGCCGCCGGAGACGCCCCCCGAAGCCCTCCTCATCGAGGGGATCGTCGGTGACTGGGTCGCGTCCTTCCAGGCCGACGCCGACCTCGACAACGCGTCGTGGCCGACGTGGGGGCAGGCGCAGACCTTCCTCGAGGGCGTCGAGTTCCTCGTGACGGGCTACCTGGCCCAACGGCGTACGTACGTCTACGGCACGCTGGCCGCGCGACCGGGCGAGGTGCTCGCCGTGCGGGTGGCGGACGACGCCGCGGCGCGCTGGCGGGTGCCGCACGACGACGCCGAGGACTGGACGACGACCGGCTTCGACGACGGCGCATGGAGCGAGGGCTCGCAGCCGCTGGGCTACGAGGACGCCGCGGCCGACTACGCCGGGCTGCTGCAGACCTACGTTCGGCCGCAGGACGCGGATCCGGCGGCGACCTCGGTCCAAGCGCGCGCGGTCTTCGAGGTCGCCGACGCGGCGGTCATCGGGCGCTTGATCCTGCGCGTGAAGTACGACGACGGCTTCGTGGCGTGGCTCAACGGCGTCGAGGTGGCGCGCCGCAACGTCGATGGGGCGCCCACCTGGGACGGCGACGCAGCCGATCACGCCGACGCCCTGGCCGTCCGCTACGAGGAGGTCGAGCTCGGCGCGTTCGCCGATCTGCTGAACGCGGGCGAGAACGTGCTCGCCCTCCAGGTGATCAACGCGGGCGCGGACTCGGACGACCTGATCCTGGGCTTCGAGCTGATCGACCGCTCCCCGGACGGCGGCGGTCCGATCCCAGGGCCGCAGGCCGAGGACGCCCTCGTGGAGATCGGTACGATCGACCCGTCGCCGGGGGCCCCGGCCGAGGCCTACATCACCGTCACCAACCCGGCGGCCGAGGCCATCGACATGAGCGGCTGGAGGCTGGCGGGGGCTGGCATCGAGCACGTCTTCGAGCCCGGCACGGTCGTCCCCGTCGGTGGCACGCTCTACGTCGTCGCCGACGCGCGCGCCTTCCGTCGGCGCGCGGAGGGCCCGAGCGGTGGCCAGGGCCTGTTCGTCCAGGGCAACTGGCGCGGCGCGCTGCGCGTTGGCCCCGAGGCGCCGGCCGTCTTCGGCCCCGACGGCGTGCCCCACTCACCCTGACGGCCGCCGGCGCGCCCCGCACGCCCTCGACTCAGTCGCAGGCTGGGTTCGGGGCGCCGGGGGTGCCGACGTGGTCGCGGTCTGCGCCGATGGGATCGACGAAGTAGCGTTCGCGCCCGAGGCACCAACGATCGCCCGCGTCGTTGGCGGTGGGATCCAGCGTGCCGGGCACGAGGGCCTCGGGATCCAGGCTGATGCTGGCCGCCGAGGCGTCGGGGAAGTCCGCTCCGTCGTCGTAGGTCACCCGATCGATCTCGACGCCCTCGCACACGAGCACCACGGTGTCGCCCTCGTTGGCCAGGCCGAACGCGAAGGTCTGGTCCGGGTTCAGGCCGCCGTTGAGGGCGGGATCGGCGCTGCGGGCGAACAGCGCGAGGTCCCCCGGCTCGAGCCTCACGTCGCCCACCATCAGCGCCAGGGCGGCGTCAGGCGCGTCGCCCAGCACGCAGCCCGCGAGGTCGACGGCGCGAATGCTCGCGTTGACGATCTCGATCCACTCGGCGTTGGCGTCGTCGAGCGCGAACTGGGGATCGTACATCAGCTCGGTGATCATCACCTCGCCGGGCTGCGTGCCCGCGCAGCCGTCACCGGCGCAGACCTCGTCCTCGCGCGTCGTGACCGTCCCGACCCCCGCGCACGTCGCCCACGAGAAGCCCCCGTCCGCGCTGAAGCGGGCGCTCACCAGCCACTCGCCGGCGGGCGGCACGACGATCTCGGCGCGATAGCGGTCGAAGCCGGGCGACCCGGCGGCGTCGGCGTCCCAGCCCAGGGCGGGCGCGGCGGAGATCCAGCGCGGCAGCTCGGCGTCGCGCGACAGCCCCAGCTGACCGAGCAGGTCCGGCGAGGGGTCGTTGCGCGGCGTGCGATCGGTCACGCCGATGACCTGCGCCTCGACGAAGCCGGCGAGGATCGCGAACGGCGGGCCTTCGAGCGCCTCGGCGTCGACGAGCGCGCACGCGTCGACGGGCACGGCGCAGGGTGGGTTCGGCGAGCGCGGCGTGCCGAGGTTGTTGCCATCCGGGTGGCGGTCGTAGGCCTGTCGCGCCAGGCACCAGTGCGCGCCGTCGTCGTTGGCGACTCCGTCGACGAAGGCGGGATCGAGGCTGACGGCGCGCGCCGCGGCCGTGCGAAAGCCGGTGTAGTCGACGCGATCGATCACGCTTTGGCCGCATCGAAGTGTCAGGCGGTCGCCGTCCCCACCCAGCCGGAAGCCGAAGGCAGCGTCGGCGCGCAGCCCACCGTTGATGCGGGAATCGAGGCTGCGGGCGAAGAGCACATAGCCCCGCGGCTCGACGAAGAGGCCCGAGATCGGCTCGGTCGCGCCGCCGGCGTCCTCGACCTCGCAGCCGTCGAGGGTGATGCGCCCGTCCGTGCTGTTGTAGAGCTCGAACCACTCCGCGTCGTCGTCGTTCAGGCCGTGCTCGGGGTCGGGCATGATCTCGGTGATGACCACCTCACCGGGCAGCGGCGGCTGGCGGTCGGGCAGCACGCAGGCGCCGCGGCGGCACGCGCGCCCGGCCGGGCAGATCTCGAGCTCGGGCGTGTACCGGCATTGCAGCCCCTCCTCCGGCAGCGCGCAGGCCCCGACGGGGGCATAGCGCCGCACGGTCTGCTCGTCCGCGCAGGCGTCGGGCGGCGCGAACACGCAGGGGTTCGGTTCGCACGATTCCGCGTCGCAGGGCGGGTTGGGCTCACCGGGCGTGCCCCGGTGGTCGTCGTTGGGCGGCGCCACGAAGTAGGGCGAGCGGCCCAGGCACCACCGCGCGCCGTCGTCGTTGAGCGCGGCGTCGGTGGCGCCGGGATCGAGCGCGATCGAGGCCTTGCGGGCCGTCGGGAAGCTGGCGTCCCACGTCAGTCGGTCGACCAGGACCTCGCCGCAGCGGATCGTGAGGGTCTCCCCGCTGTTGCCGAGCCCGAAGTCGAACAGCACGTCGGGCCGCAGGCCCCCATTGACGTCCGGGTCGTCGCTGCGCGCGAACAACAGGATCTGCCCGGGCTCCAGCAGCACCCGGTCGAGCACGTTGACGTGCGCCGTGTCCTCGAGGCGGCAGCCGTGCAGCGTGCGGGGACCGTCGGCGACGCTCTGCACCTCGAACCACTCGGCGGTGGCGTCATCGAGCGGGCCCGCCGCGTCGTAGAGGACCTCGGTGAAGACCACCTCGCCAGCGCCGGCGATCGCGTATGCGCCGAGGCAGCGGCCGCCCACGCACGCGCCGCCGAGGTCGCTGCAGTCGGTGTCCATCGCCTCGTAGTCGCAGATCGCGGCGCCGTCGACGACGCGACAGGTGCCCGGCCCCTGCCACGTCGTGCGGGTCAGCTCGTCCGTGCAGAGGGCGGCGGGGGGTGCCTCACAGGGCTCGACCTGGCAGGGGCTCTCGAGGCTACGCAGCCGGCCGGGCCGGTCGAAGTCGTCGCCGTCGAGGTCGCACGTCGTCCAGGTCGAGCCGCCATCGCGCGAGAAGCGAAAGGCCAGGTCGTGATCGCCGGGGGCCGGTACCCGCAGCCGCGCCTGATACTCGTCCTCGCCCTCGTCGCCTTGCGCGGCGTCGTCCCAGCCCGGCGTGCCCAAGGCATCGATCCAGGTCCAGCCAGCGTCGGGCGGCGATCCCGGCGGACCGAAGCCAGCCTCGGCGCGCAGGGCCGGATCCAGGTCGACGCTCGCGCTCCGATCGGTCACGCCGACCTCGCGCACGCGGCCCACCAAGACGATCGTCGTGCCCGCGTCGGCGTCGACGGCTTCCGGCGAGAGCAGGCGGCAGGCGTCGATCACCGTGTCCGGTGCGGGGCACGGCGGGTTCGGCGCGCCGGGCGTGCCGAGGTTCGCCGCGGCGCCCTCACCGAAGTAGGGCTGGCGCGCGAGGCACCAGGCGCCGGGCGCGTCGTTGGCGAGGGCGTCGCGGGCGTCCGGATCGAGCGCCAGGGCCGCGCCGCGGGCGTCGGGCCACCCCGCCGCTTCGTCCCAGGACACGGCGTCGATCAGGACGCCCCCGCACAGCAGACGCAGCGTCTCGGCGTCGTTGCCCAAGCCGAAGTCGAAGAGCCCGTCGGGGTGAAGGCCGCCGTTCTCGTCGGGATCGCCGGTGCGAGCGAGCACCGCGTAGCCGCCCGGCTGCAGGACGCGGCGGTCGAGGAGAGACTCCTGAGCCGGATCGGCCAGTGCGCAGCCGGCCAGGCTCAGGGGTTCGGCGGTCGTGTTGTGCACCTCGACCCACTCGGCGTTCGCGTCGAGCAGCGGATCGGCGGGGTCGTACATCACCTCGGTGATGATCAGATCGCCGGGCGCCGGCGCCGTCGCCGGGTCGATGCAATGCCCCGCCGCGCACACCTGCGGGTCGGGGCACGGCGTCGGTGAGGGCGGGTAGTCGCAGCGGGGCGCCCCGTCGGCGACGAGGCAGCGCCCACGGCCGTAAGTCACGCGGTCGCCGTCCACGCAGGCGGGCGGGGGCGGCAGGTCGCAGCGCACCGCGGCGCAGGGGTCCACGCTGGCGTCGGGCGCCGCCGCGTCAGGCGGCTCCCCGTCCGCCGTCGCACCGTCGGGCTCTGCCCCGTCGGGCGCCGCCGCGTCGGGTGGCGCCGCGTCGGGTGGCGCCGCGTCG
>CALBMW010000020.1 GCA_937896275.1 uncultured Myxococcales bacterium | reverse complement strand
TCACCGCACCGGTCGGCCATCGCGGCCGCCAGACCCGCGTAGTGGGCGGCCTCGGCGCGCACCGTCGGCTCGTCGGCGGTCTCCGCCAGCGAGGCCAGCGCGTCGGCCGCTGGGCCCGGCGGACCGAGCGCGAGCGCGATGCGCCCCAAGTAGAGTTGGGCCAGGACACCGACCCGGTCGTCGTCGCGCAACGACTCGAAAGTTGCGCGGGCCGTCGGCAGCTCGCCGGCGTCGAAGGTCTCGACCGCGACTCGATAGGCGGCGCGCGCCTCGTCGGACGTGTCGTCGGGCGGCGCCAGCACCGGCGGTCGGGGCCGCGGGCCGCAGCCGATGGCGAGCAGGAGGAGCGCGAACCAGCAGGCGCGCGCGGGCGGCAGGGCGAGCGTCCTCATGGCCGGGATCACTCGCACGGCGGACCTCGGGGTGCAAGGCGCACGGGGCGTCACCTTCAGCCGCTGCACGAGCTTGACCCTCTTGCCCAACGGCGATAGATCCTGGTCAACTGTGCCGGCCAACAGGCGTTCCCCCAGGTCAAGCGCGGCGCCGCCCGACCAGGTGCCCCGAGAGGGTCGATTGCTCACCTGCCGACACTGCGGTTGGGACAACCCCGAGACGGCCGCGTTCTGCACCAACTGCGGGCGCGGGCTCGGGCGCGGCCGCGCGTCCATCGACAAGATCACCGACAGCGGTCTGCGCTTTCGGGCCGTGGCCGACGCCAAGGGCCCCGATGAGGCAGGCGTGACCACGCCGGCACACCCGGTGGAGCCGCCGCGCCCCGGGCCGACGCCG
Source organism: uncultured Myxococcales bacterium (assembly GCA_937896275.1). Taxonomy (GTDB): domain Bacteria; phylum Myxococcota_A; class Bradymonadia; order UBA7976; family UBA1532; genus JACKDN01. The sequence goes on along the minus strand of CALBMW010000020.1, from coordinate 4,931 downwards.
CCGGTCGCCGCCGCGGAGCGACCGCTGCCCACGTTGAGCGCGCCGGAGCCTGCGGTCGAGTCGATGCCCACCATGCTGGACTTCCGTCTGCCCAGCGACATGTTGGCGGAGCTGTCGCGGATGCGCGCGGCGCGGGACCGAGCCAGCGGCGACGACCGTACCGATGAGCCGTCCCCGCGCGGGCCCGGCGCAGGGACCCCCGACGCTGGGTTCGACGGGGCCCGTGACGAGGACGTCGGTGACGAGGACGTCGGCGGCGAGGACGTCGGAGGTGAGGGCGTCGAGGGCGCCGGGGTCGGGGACCTCCTGGGCGAGGATGCTGCGACCGTGACCGCTCGAACCGGGGACGGCGGGGCAGGGGTCTCGGGGGCGGAGGACGCGTCGCCCGAGGATGCGCGGCCCGAACGACCTTCCTTCGCCACGATGGACGAGCTCTCGACGGGCGAGGCGCTGCCGGACGCGGGCGACGGGGGTCCCGCCGCGGCGCCCGCGACACAGGGTGGAGAGGCGGACGACGCGGCGCCGATCCCGGGCCCGCCCACGCTCGCTGAGTTCCCGCCCGAGGCACCCCGCGACGAGGTCGCGCAGGCACCCGGCGACGAGCGCGAACCGGCCCCTGGCGACGAGGTGACGTTGGCGCCCGATCAGGTCGAGGACGTCGACGGCGAGGTGCTCGACGAGCGCCTCGTCGGCGTCGATGCGCCGACTGCGTCCGCCCCGGCGCTGGCCAAACTCGTACCCAGCCGTCGGCCGGAGGCCGCCGCGGACGCCACGACGGTCCCCGCGGAGCCAGCCTCGGCGCAGGCGGCGCCGCAGGACATCGAGGGCGCCGACACCTCCTGCGACGACACCCCGCACGACGCCTACGACGGCGCGCCCTCGGAGTCGCTCGACGAGGTGCCCGAGATTCCGGCCGACCGAGACGATTCCGTCGATCTCGAGTCCGACGACGGCATCGGCACCAGCCGCCTCGACGAGCCCGACGCGATGGTCGACGCCATCGACGCCATCGACGCCATCGACGCCCTGCCCGACCCCGACGTTCTGGACGAGTCGGTCGACGTCGACGTTCCGATCGATGCAGGCCTGGTCGACGAGCCGGTCGACGTCCTGGGTGAGGCCGACGTGTTCGACGGGGCCGTCGATGCCCTGGCCGACGCCGATGTGCTCGACGAGTCCATCGACGAGATCCATGAGCTGTCCACGATGGATTTGGACGTCGAAGACGTGGCCGCGTCGGACGGGCCTGAGCCCCTCCTCGACACCGGCGACTTCGAGGCGGTCGAGGTGCCGAGCGACGCGGCGCGCTCCGGGCCTCCCCCCCTGCCCGACATCGCCGCCCGTTTCCTGCTGCGCCCGCTCTCCCACAACGTCAGCGAGGCCAGGTTGATCGCAGTCGGCGATCGTCCGGTCGGCGTGGGCCGCGTCGAGGGCGATGTGCGGGTGGCCGAGGATCCTTTCGCGTCGCCGATGCACGCGCGCTTCCTGATCGAGGGCGAGGATCTGGTCGTCGAGGACCTCGGCAGCCTCAACGGGGTGTGGCTTCGGGTCCGTTTCCAGCACCTGCTGCGGCCTGGCGACGTCGTCCTCCTCGGCCAGCAGGTCTTGCGCCTCGACGCCGCCAGCGCGCGTACCAATGGCACGGGGCCCAACGACGGTACGCGGCGGTTGGGCGCCCACGCGAGTCGCAGCCCTTTCCGTCTGACCCAGCTCGCCGACGACGGGGCCCCACTCGACGTGTTCCACTTGCCGCGCGACGGCTGCAGGATCGGGCGCCAAATCGCGGATCTTGTGTTCACCGAGGACAACTTCATGAGCGGCACCCACGCCGCCCTCGTGCCGCGTGACGATGGCGTGGAGCTGCGCGATCTGGCGAGCCGCAACGGCTCATGGGTACGGGTCCGCGGGCGCCAGAGGTTGCGGCACGGCGACGCCGTGATGATCGGGCGCACCGTCTGGCGGGTGGGCCTCCCGGTCAGCTGACGCGACACGGGCCCGGCACGCCGCCGCGATTGCGTGCGCCCGTCCCGTCGGGCAAGCTGCAGCCCGATCACCCAGCCGAGGGTTCATGAGTCGGGACGCCCAGATCGGCACCCTCCTTGTCGCCGCCGGCGTGCTCACCCCCGCAGAGGTCGAGGCAGTGCGCGCGGCGCAGGAGACCCACGGCGAGCGCTTCTGTTCTCGCGCGCTGGCCATGGGACTCGCCGACGAGCGCGATCTGCTGCGCGTCCTGGCGCGGCAGCGCGGTTGCCCCGGCGTCGCTTCTTCCGATCTGATCGGCACCCCCGAGGGGCGCGCGCTGGTGCCCGCCGAGGTCTCGCGCCGGCTGGGCCTGCTCCCGCTCAAGGTGTTCAATCGCACCGTCACCGTCGCGATGCGGGATCCCCACGACGCGGCGGCTCTCAACGACGTCCAGTTCCACGCCGCGCGCACGGCCCGACCGATGGTGGCCCTGGCCGGTCCGCTCGCGGCGGCGCTCGATGTAGCTTATGGCGCGGCGCCGCCTACCCTGCCTCCGGTCCCGGAGCTCGGCCAGGACGACCTCGGCGCCACGGTCGTTCCCGTCGCGCCGCTCCCGCTCGAGCTGCTCCTGTCACTCCAAGGCGAGGGCACGGTCGCCGCCGCCGACCCTCAGCTCGTCGCGAGCCTCTCGCCCCATGGCGCGCCGGCGCGCCACGGCGGCCCGCCCGCGCCCACCTCGCCTTCCTCGACCAGCCGGACCGAGCGTGACCCGAGCGATCCGCGCCCCTGCATCCTGGCCGTCGATGACGAGCCCAGCATCCTCAAGCTCTACGCGGGCATGCTCGATCCGGCGCGCTACCGCCTCGTCACCTGCGATCGCGGCGACCTGGCGATCGACGCGGTTCGCACCCACCAGCCCCAGCTCGTGCTCCTCGACGGTCTTCTGCCTGGCGTCCACGGCTTCGAGATCTGCCGCCTCATCAAGCAGTCAGCGGACCTCACCCAGGTTCGCGTGATCCTCCTCAGCGCCGCCTACCGCGGTTGGCAGATGAGGGCCGATCTGGTGCAGCGGTACGGCGCGGATGAGTTCATCGAGAAGCCCTTCGACGTGATGCAGCTGCTCGAGACCATCGATCACTTGACGGCGGACGCCCGCGCCCAGGAGCGGCGCACCCGTCCTCTGCCCACCGAGGCGCTGCGCCACCTCAACCAGGGCCTGATCTGGATGCAACAGGGTGAGCTCGAGGCCGCCGAGGCGAGCTTCCGCCGGAGCATCGCGGCCGACGCGCTGGCCGCGCGCCCCTACTTCTACCTCGGCAAGATCCTCGAACGCCGCGGTGCGCCTTTCGACGCGATGTACGCCTACGAGCGCGCCGTCGAGCTGGACGCGTCCTTCTTTCCGGTGCTCAAGGACCTCGCGATCCTCTACCAGTCCCACGGCTTCGTGAACAAAGCGGTCGACCTCTGGCAGCAGGCCCTCGTCGCCTGCCCCGAGGAGTCGATGCGCGGTGCGATCCGGCAGCACCTCCTCCGCTTGCTCTGACGAGGGCCTCCGCCCCACGGGGCGCGTCTTCGAAGTGGTCGTCCAAGCGGAGCGGCCCCACGGCCCCTCGTGTGGAAGTGCTCTCCCACCGAGTTGCGGGCGCCCGACCGCGCGCGGCGCCTTGTCCGCAGGGAGGCTTGTCGGTATACAGCGACGTCCCGCGCCAACCGGAGAACCCGATGCGTCTCAGCCGACTGCACGCGCCGACCCTCAAAGAGATCCCCAAGGACGCCGACGTCGTCAGCCACCAGCTCCTGGTGCGCGGCGGGTTCATCCGCAAGGTCGCCGCCGGCATCTACGACTTCCTGCCGCTCGCGCGCCGCAGCCTGCGGAAGATCGAGACGATCGTGCGCGAGGAGATGGACCGCGCCGGGGCTCAGGAGGTCCTCCTGCCGATCGTCCAACCAGCCGAAATCTGGCAGGAGTCTGGTCGGTGGGGCCTCTACGGTCCTGAGCTCGCCCGGCTCACCGACCGCAAGGGCGGCGAGTTCTGCCTGGGGCCCACGCACGAAGAGGTCATCGTCGACATGGTCCGCCGCGACGTGCGTTCATGGCGCGCGCTGCCGCTGAACCTCTACCAGATCCAAGCGAAGTTCCGGGACGAGATTCGGCCACGTTTCGGGCTGATGCGCGGTCGCGAGTTCATCATGAAGGACGCCTACTCCTTCGACGTGGACGAGGCCGGCGCCAACGCGTCCTACGACGCCATGTTCGCCGCGTACGAGCGCATCTTCACCCGCTGCGGCCTCCAGTTTCGTCCCGTCGAGGCCGACACCGGCGCCATCGGCGGTTCCCGCTCGCATGAGTTCCAGGTGCTGGCCGAGAACGGCGAGGACGCCATCGTCAGCTGCTCGGCGTGCGCTTTCGCGGCCAACGTCGAGCAGGCCGAGGTGCCCGAGGCGCCGGTCGAGCCCGCCGGTCCCAGCGCCCCGGCCGAGACGGTCGCCACGCCCGATCAGCGCACGATCGACGAGGTCTCGGGCTTCCTGGGACGGCCGGCGAGCGCCTTCGTCAAGACGCTCATCGTCGACGTCGACGAGAAGATCTATGCCGTGCTCGTGCGCGGTGATCACGACCTCAACGAGATCAAGGTGCGGAAGTTGCTGGGCGGCCAGGTCATCCGAATGGCCGATGAGGCCGAGGTCAAGGCGGCCACGGGAGCGCCGGTTGGCTTCGCTGGGCCCGTCGGGGACCTGCGCGTGACCGCCATCCTGGCCGACCACGCCGTGCACGGCCTCCGCGACGCCGTCACCGGCGCCAACGTCGCCGACACACACGTGGTGCACGTCGACGAGGGGCGGGACTTCCGCGTGGACCGCTTCGCCGATCTGCGCCTGGCCGCGGCCGGCGACGCGTGCCCGCGGTGCGGCGCGGCTCTCGAGGCGCACCGTGGCATCGAGGTCGGCCACGTGTTCTTCCTCGGCAC
>CALBMW010000019.1 GCA_937896275.1 uncultured Myxococcales bacterium | reverse complement strand
CAACGCGAGGAAGGCGTACAGCGTGAGGCCCAGCAGCCCCGCGGCGGCGGCCAGCCCGACCGCACGGAGGCGGCGCTCGCCCACCGCCATCGCCCACAGCGCCAGCGGAATCATCAGCAGGCCGAGGTAGCTGTGGTTGGCGCCGGCGAGGCCAAAGGTGAGCGCCAGGGCCGCGAGCGCCCGCACGTCGCCGCCCCGCGCCACGCGCCGGCACCCCGCGGCGAGCGCAACGGTCATCAGGAGTTGCAGCGCGTAGACCTCGGCGCGCACCGACTGCAGCCACACCACGGGCATGACCGCGGGCATGAGCGACAGCGCCATCGTGGGCAATACGCCCAGATCAGGCGCGAGGGCGCGCAGCAATCGGTAGATCCCGGCCAGGGCGGCGCCTGCGCAGAGTCCGCTCGCGAGGTTGGCGCGGAACACGCCGTCGCCCAGGGGCAGGAGCTGAAACGCCCGCGCGACCATCGCGTGCAGCGGGTGGCCGGGCGAGTGCGAGGTGCTCAGGCGCCAGGCGGTCGCGGCGAACTCGGCCGAGTCGTACCACTGCGGCGACTGAAGGCAGGTCCAGGCGAAGAAGCCCGCGGCGACCGCGAACACCGCGGCCGTTGGTCCGTGACCCTCGTCGACGGCGGTGTCGGGGCTCGACATCGCCCCGTTGTCCGCGACTTCGGCGCGCGGCGCAACTGACGCGGTCGCGGGTGACGGTGGCGCGGGCCTGTCCGCAGGGAGTACGCGCCACGGGCACGGTGTTATGCTGCCGCGCGAAGTCGACCTCTGGAGGTTCCCATGCGCCCGCTGATCCTGTGCCTTGCCACGCTCGCCCTCGTCGATGTCGCACACGCCGAGGAGCCGCTGGCCTTCGCGGTGTACCTGGTCGCCGAGAAGGAGGGCACGCCGCTCCCGGCGGCGGAGGGCGAGCCGGTCAACGTGGAGCAGCCGCCCATCTTGACGGCCGCCGACATCACCGCCGTCGAGGTCGCCCCCGACGGGGTGCGGATAACGCTCACGCCAGAGGGCGGCGCGCGCTTCGCGAAGGCAACCGGCGAGCACGTCGGCCGCACGATGGCGATCGCGACCGCGGGCACGGTGCAGGTGGCGCCCAAGGTCATGGAGGCGATCACCGGCGGTGTGATCATGCTCACGCTGCCGGACCCCGAGGCGGCCAAGGCGACGGCCGAGAAGCTGGCGCCGCCGCCCCCGCCGCCCCCGCCCTGCCTCACAGTCCAGGTGTCCCACCGCCTGGGCGCCGTGAGGCTGGGCATGACCCAGGAGCAGGTGAAGAAGATCGCGCCGCCGGTCGAGGACGCCACGGGGTGGCTGAAGGTGGGCGACTATCGCGTGCGGATGGGCATGGACGGTGTGAGCATGGTCGAGCTGCCCCTGACCGCCGCCCCGTGCTTCGCGGTCAACGGCCGCGACCTGCCCAGCGCCACAGCGCCCCAGGCCCTGGCTGCGGCGCTGGCGGGGTGCGGTCCCACGCGCACCAACGAGGGCGGCAACGAGATCCGCTGCCCGGTGGGCGCGACGGTGCTCTGGGCCGGCGACGGGGGCAAGGGCCCGACCGTCCTGCGAGTCGAGCGCGAGGGGCACCCCCTCTCGACCTGCGACGCCTACCTCGTGCCGGGCGCGTTCGCCGCGACGCGCCACGAGATCTACCCGGCCACCAAGGAGGCGCCCGCCGCTCTGCCCATCGGCGGCGCGGCGGCGGTGTGCGTCGCGGGCCGCCGCGTGACGGACGCCACCAGCGTGAGTGAGGTCAACCGCCCCGGCTGCCAGCTCGTCAAGGAGGAGGCCGGGGCCATGGTCACGTGCGAGGGGGTGCGCTACCTGTTCGGCGGCGAGCGCACCGTGCTGGCGAGGGTGGAGGCCGTGATCCCGTGACCCGTGAGGACCTGCTGAGCTTCTTGCGGCCTCTGCCGCTGGCCGTCGAGGCCTCGCACGCGGCGGGCGACGGCCCCCAGGCCGCGGTGGTGGGGGTGGTCGTCGACGAGGCGCTCCAGATCTTCTTCGACACCTTGGGCACATCCCGCAATGCCTCGAATCTACGGCAGTATCCGCGGATCGCGCTCGTGATGGGCGGGTCCCTCGACGATCCCCGCACGGCGCAGATCGAGGGGATCGCCGACGAGCCCGTGGGGTCTGAACTCGAGGGGGGGCGCTGAGTCTCTGAGTCCCTGAGAATCTCTCGGAAAACGTGAAGTTCGGACCCCTCGCTCGGCTACTCGCTCTGCCCTCCCTTCGGCCCCACGCTTCGGCCCCACGGAAGCCTCGGGAATCGGCGCCCCCCCACCGGCGCAGGATGGGGGCGCTGAGTCTCTGGGGCGCTGAGTCTCTGAGTCCCTGAGAATCTCCCGCTGAGTCCCTGAGAATCTCCCGGAAAACGTGAATTTGGGACCCTCGCTCGGCCACTCGCTCTGCCCTCCCTTCGGTCCCACGGAAGCCTCGGGAATCGGCGCCCCCCACCGGCGCAGGATGCGCTGCGAGGGCTGAATCGCGACGGCGGCGGCCGCGTGAACGTGGGCGTGGCGCGCACCCCGACCCTGGCGCGGCCCGGGCCACGCTGCCGTTGACGTCTTCGTGCCCCAAGGGGCGCGCCGGAGCCGGCTATTCGCGGGGGGGCGGCTCCTGATCGGGCGGATCGGGATCGTCGGGCCTGAAGGGACCCACGATGGGCTGGCGATCGAGGGCGTCGTTGACGTGCGCGGTGAAGTCGGTGCCGTGGGGCACCTCGCCGCCTTGGGCGCGCCAAGCCAGGTAGCCGTGGCGCACGATGTCTGCCAGCGCGTCGGCGGAGGCGCCGGCGGCCGCGTGGCGCGCATCGCCAGCGGCCCTGATGAGCTGCCCGGCCATCAGGCCGTGTGCCGAGAAGGGCCGGTTGCGCGTCTTCTTCACGCTGCCGGGGACGAAAGTCGCCGACATCGCGACGGCCGACGCGGCACCGCTGAAAGGGCCCGCGGCGTGCTGCTCGATGATGTCGTCGACCATTGCGCGGCAGTGGTCCCGGTACGCTTTGGGCGGGGCGCCCTCCCACCGGCTGAGCGGGGTGAGCTTCACCTCGACCGCGTCGTAGTATGGGGTGCGGTCGGCCGGGCGTCCGGCCCTGTGCCACACGGGGCGGTCGAACCACACCGCGTGGATGGGCGCCCCGTCGGTCAGGGCACGAATGGAGTTGGCTCCTGGCCAAAGCGCTGGATCTGAAACGATCTTCTCCTTCACACCGTGCGCGCAGATGTAGGCCAGCCAATAGGCCTCGGCCTCGTCGTCGAGCAGCACGGACGAACGAAAGGGGCCCTCCCAGACCGTGCCGCTGGTGCCGTTCCACTCGTGCGTGAGCCGGGCGAGGTTCGACTTCAGGTACTGGATGAACGACGAGATCGCCGCTGGCCGGCCGGCCCGCACCATGATGTGGAAGTGGCCCGACAGGAGCTCGAAGGCCGCGACCTGCACCCCGTAGCGGGCCATACCGCGACCGACGAAGCCCCAACACAGCGCTGTGAACAGGTCGCTCTTGGGCACGAACGCAAAGCGGCCGTGCTGGGTCCGGCTGCTCACGTGGACCCAGCCTCCGGGCGGCAGGAACCTGCGCCGACTGGCGCGGCGCGACACTGGCTTCGGGTCGCCCGGATACACGTGCTTGGGCTTGGAGCGCAGAACCATCTTGGGCCTCCAGGGTGGAAAGGACCCAAAGAACTCGGACACCGGCGGGCGTCATTGCGTGAAAGTGCATCGCCGACGGCGTTTTCTTTCTTCCGCCCATCCCTCCTGGCCGCAGAACCTGGAATCTGCGGCGAGGCGGACCTGACGGACACGCGCCGCCGGTTCGGCGTTCGAGCGGGCGCCACGGCGAGACGCGGGCCTCGTGGCGACCCGCTCAGGTGTGCATGCTGGCGCGGCGTCTCCTCCGCCTGCTCAACGCCATCACCCCCAGCGCCCACCAGGCTGCGCCACGCTCGGACACCTGCGCACAGCCCCCGCTGCCGCGCAGGTCGGTGCCGTCCATCGGTTGGTCGCCGACGGTGAACCCGGCGCCGGGATCGGCCCGTGCGTGCGCCTCGTGGGCCGCGTCGGTCTGGGCCACCTCGACTGGTGCGAGCCGGTCGGGCGCAAGGTCGAACCCGGCCGCCGGGCAGGCGACGGTGCGCCCGGCCACGGCCACCCCGAACCGGGTTGTCGCCGCGTCACCCTCGATCGGCATCCGCACCGGGAAACGCACCCGGGCAACGCCCCCTGGCGCCACCTCGCGCGGCAGCGCGGCCGCGATGTCATAGGCGGACCAGGCCTCGCGATCCCACAGCGCGCTCGCCGCCCCTTCAGGCCCCGTGGCCTCAACCCAAGCCTCATCAGCCCGCCACGTGGCGGCGCCGACGTTGCGGATCACAGCCCAGACCTCGGCCCGCTCGCCCGGTCGCAAGGCGGTCGGGATCGACAGGTCCTCGACGATCGCGGCGAAGCGCGGTGGAGGCTCCCCCAACTCGAGGGCGTCCTCGTCGGTGGTCGCGTCGCAGTCGTTGTCGCGGTCGTCGCACAGCTCAGGGCTAGGTTGCACCGTGTCCACGCAGCTCAGACACCCGGTGAGGCAGCGCACCGCCCCTGCGGCGCAGTCGCCGGGTTTGCCGGTGTCGCAGGCGGGCGGGCCGGCCGGATCGGGCCCGTCACACTGGCCCCAGCCCTGCCACTGGCAGTCGCCGCCGCAGCCGCGCGCGCGTCGGCCGCAGTCGCAGCACGCCTCATCCTGGCGATCGCCTGGCGAGCACGGGCCCTCGCCCCCACACCCCGACCAGCCGCCCCACCGGCAGTTGCCCCCGCAGGTCCGCGTGCGCCGCCCGCAGCGACCGCAGACCTGGGCATCGGTGGCGCCCGGCGAGCACTCACAGTTGTCTTCACAGGTGGTGGCGGGGGCGCCGTTGTAGGGGCCTTGGTCGACCCACGCGTTGCCGCCGTTGGAGCAACGGCCCGAGAAGGGATCGCGGGCGCCGCCGCCCCCGGGGTTCCAGCCGAAGTGCAGGTGCGGCCCGGTCGAACTGCCCGAACTCGCGGACTCGCCGATCTTCTGACCGCAGTCGACGTGCTGGCCGACGCGCACCCCGATCGAGCCGTTGCGCATGTGACAGACGACGCTCGTGCCGCCGCTGTGGGACAGCTT
>CALBMW010000018.1 GCA_937896275.1 uncultured Myxococcales bacterium | reverse complement strand
GCTCCCCGCGCGCCTGCTCGGGCGACATGTACATCGGCGTGCCGATGATCATGCCCTGCGCGGTCTCGACGGTCTGGGTCGAGAGCTTGGCCACCCCGAAGTCGAGCACCTTGGCGAGCTCCTCGCTGCCCACCTGCTCGACGAAGATGTTGGCCGGCTTCAGATCGCGGTGCACGACGCCTTCGCGGTGCGCCTCGTCGAGGGCGCCGCAGATCTGCGCGATGAGATCGAGCGCGCGCTGGGGCGTCAGCGGGCCGTCCCGCAGCACGTCGGCCAGCGATCGCCCGTGCAGGAACTCGGTGACGAGGAAGAGGCGACCGTCGGGCAGCCGGCCGAAGTCGATCAGCCGCAGCGTGTTGGGGTGTCGCAGCGCCGAGATGATGCGCGCCTCGGCCTCGAAGCGTCGTACCACCTCGGCGTCGGACGAGGCGCCGGGCCGCAGGACCTTGATCGCCACCGCCCGGTCGACGTTGACCTGGACGCCCCGATAGACGACGCCCTGTCCCCCTTCGCCGACCGCCACCTCGACGCGGTAGCGGCCATCGAGGAGTTGGCCCACCAGGGGATCGGATGCGTCGGCGCGAGGGGTCACGACAGGCTCCGTCATTGAAGGCCGCGACAGGCTCCCGGACACCGACAGCGCTCGGACCGCCCGCTCGGGGCGCGACTCAGAGGGTGCTGCGCTTTTCGGTGTCCACCAGCATCTTGGCGAAGGCGCGGACCGACAGGTTGAAGGTGCGGACCCACTCGACGATGGCGCCTTCGGTGATGCCCCCCTCGAGGTCCAGATCGCTCTCGATGACCGGATCACCATCGGTGTCCACGTAGGCGCGGCTGAAGCGCTTCGTGCGGTTCCACTCGTTGATCGCGTCCATCGAAGGGTTGGCGCCGACGAAGGCCGCGTACAGCTGGGCGTTGGTGCCCTGCGAGTAGAGCCGCGCCTTGAGGCCCTCGTAGTCCACCACCAGGTACTTCTCCTGGCGGTCGATCACCTTGAAACCCGCTTGCGTGACGTCGCGCACCAAGCCGTCGAAGTCGGTGCGGGTCATGCCAACGGCGGCACCGGCGGGCGCCGCGACCGGCTCCGGGCAGGTCGGGCAGGGCGTCGGGGCGGGCGCCGCCCGATCGGACATCTTCTCCGCCAGCAGCCGGTAGTCGTCGTTGCACTTGTGCAGCGCGTCCAGCGTGCTCTGTTGTCCACCGCACGCGGGCAGCAAGAAGCAACAGGCCAGCAGCGCGACGACCGTCAGAGGCGGCGCGAAGGTGGGGAACGTGACTCGCAACGGGTACCTCCCGATTCGGGGCATTTGTCTGGTGTACGGCATGCCGGGGCGGGGACGCAACGCCGTCGCGTCGGCCGCTACCCCGGCGGCCGGGCTATTCGGTGACGTTGACCGTGATCGTCTGGCTGAGCGCAGCACCGTAGGAGCGGTGAGCGCCGTCCGCGAACTGCAGCGTCAGGGTGTGCTTGCCGGGGGTGAGCGCAACCTCGGCCTCGGTCTGCCCGCCGCCGTAGTGGATGTGCGTCTCGTCCTTGCCGACCATGGCGCCGAGGCCGTCGGGCTGGCCGTCGATGATCAGGTGGTGGTGGCCGCTGATCTTCTCCTTGACGTCCTCGCCGGCCTTGCGGACCGCGAAGCCCTCGAGGCCGAAGCTGAGCTTGACCGGGCTCTTCAGCTCGGCGCCCTCGGTCGGCTCGACGAAGAAGACGCGCGGCGGCGCCGGGGGCGCGACGGCCTCGACCTTGACCGTCGTGGCCCAGTCAGGGCCGTAGGACAGGTGGGCGCCGTCGGCGAACTGCAGGGTCAGCGTGTGCTCGCCGGGGGTCAGCTCGATCTCGGCCTCGGTCTGGCCGCCGCCGTAGTGAATGTTCTTCTCGTCCTTGGGCACCATCTGCCCGGCGGGGATGGCCGCGCCGTCGATGATCAGGTGGTGGTGCCCGCTGGTCTTGTCGGTGGCGTCCTCGCCCGCGGGCCGCACCGTTCGGCCCTCGACGCCGAACTTGACGGCCGTCTTGGTGAAGACCCTGGACCCGTCGTCGGGCCACAGAAATAGCACCTTGCCGGCGGGCGCGGCCTGGTCGCCGGCGCTCTTACCGGCGGGCGGGGCCTTCTGGCTCTCCGGCGCGGTCTGGGCGTGGGCAGAGGTCGTCGAGACGGCGGGGGTTCCGCCCTCGCCCGAGTCCTTGTTGCACGCGAAGCTGCCGACGGCGAGGGCGAGCACGATGATGAAGCGCATGAAACCTCCTGTTCCGGGGGGCCGACTCCGGTCGACCGGAGCGCATGATGGCAGGCGCGGGTGAGGACGTCACGCATTCACGCCGCCCGACGGCTTGGTCGCGGGCCCCGACCGTGCGTGGCATGGTGGCGCCATGCCGGTCCTCTCCTCCCTGTCGGTCCTCTCCCCCCTGTCGGTCCTCTCCGTCTGCGTGGTCTGTGCGCTGCGCGGGCCCGGCGCCATCGAGGCCCCGCCCCCCCTCGCGGTGCTCCCCCTCACGGTGGCCGTAGCCCGGGTCGACGGCGCGCCGGTGGTGGATCGCGTGTGGATCGACGACCGCGTCGAGCAGGCCAACGCCATCCTCGCCCCCACGGGCGTACAGGTCGCGCTCGCGGAGGTGCGCGCCATGCCCGAGGGGCCCGCCGCGCTCGAGGACCGAAAGGACCGCGACGCCCTTGGGGCCCACCTGCGCCCCCGCCGCGTCAACATCTTCGTGGTGGCCTCGCTGCGGGACGTCGACGAGCCCGAACGGCTGCGCCAGGGGGTGCACTGGCGCCCGCGCCGCGCGCGGCAGCGCCACCTCGTCATCGTCGCCGCCTACTCGGGTCGCGACACCCTGGCCCACGAGCTGGGGCACTTCCTCGGCAACCCGCGCCACAGCCACACGCCTGGCAACCTGATGAGCTACGGCCGAGGCCCCGGCTTGCCGACCCTCGACGCCGCCCAGGTGCGGACGATCCGCGCCACGGCACGACGCATGCTGCGATCGCGCGAGCTGGTCGTCGCCCCGCCGGTGAGCCCCTAGCGCGTGGCGTGTGGCGTGTGGCGTCGGCGCGCCGGGGCGGGTGCGCGACGCGGAGCGACTTGGTGGGCGAGCCCCCAACCTGCATGCCCGGGTCAGGCGAACCAGAAGATCGGACAAATGGCCCATGTCACCCCTCGACGGCACCCTCTACACTGCCCCGTGGGATTGTTTGCCTGCGGAGTGGCCGCCGTGCTCGACACGCTCATGGAGGTGTCACCGGATCTGATCCTGGTGGTGGACCGCCGCGGCGTGATCCGCCGTGTCGGACCGCAGGTCACCCCGTTGCTGCATTACGAGCCCGCGGAGCTGATCGGACAGCCGGTCGAGGTGCTGGTGCCCGAGGCGACGCGGGCTGCGCACGTTGCCCTGCGGACCACGCGCTTCGCCGCCGAAGACGAGCAGCGTCCGATGGGTCGTCCCTTGGCCCTGCGGGCCCGGCGGAAAGACGGTCGCCTGGTGCCGGTCGACATCTCGCTGCGACCCTGGGATGGGGACGGTGAGCCCTGCGTGCTCGCGGTGATCCGTGACGTCTCCCACCTGGTCGCGGCGCAGCGGAGCGCCGAGAAGCACGCGCGCGACCTCAAGGCGCTCAACGCGCGCCTCAGCGACTTCGCGCACGTGATCGCGCACGACCTCAAGGCCCCGTTGCGCGGCATGGCCTATCACGTCGAGTGGCTGCGCGACGAGCTGCTGTCCGATGCGTCGGACGACGCGCGCCTGGCGCTCGACCGTCTTCAGGTCCTGACCGACCGGATGGCGTCGCTCATCGACGGGGTGCTGCGCTTCTCGCGCGCCGGCCTGGGTCCGGTGGATCCGGCCGAGCCGATCGACATCGAGGCGCTCCTGGCGGAGCTCGCGACGACCCTCGCGGTGCCCAAGGGCTTCACCATCAACGCCGCGGGCGAGATGCCGCAGGTGCTCGCCTGGAAGACCGGCCTGGGGCAGGTGCTCACCAACCTGGTGGTCAACGCGTTCACCCACCACGACCGCCCGGCCGAGGGACACGTGACCCTCAGCGTGGCCCCCGCCGGACCCTTCCACCGGTTCACCGTGACCGACGACGGCCCAGGCGTGGCCCCCGAAGACCGGAAGCTCATCTTCGAGCTGTTCGAGACCGGCGGCCGCGACGCCACCGCCGGCCACGGTACCGGCGTCGGGCTCGCCATCGTCGCGGCCCTCGTCGGGCGCGTGGGCGGCGGTATCGAGGTGGAGGACGCCCCGGGCGGCGGCACGTGCTTTCACTTTACGTGGCCACGCGACACGGAGGAGGAGTGCCACGGCTGACCGACCAGGCCGGCGGCACCATCGGGCGCGCCGCGACCTCGAGTCACGCGTCGAACTGAGACCTCGGCATCTGCACAGCCCCCGGCTTGCGGGGATGCTGGCACGGACCGCCTCGCTCGGCCTCCCTCGCCCGGACTACGCGAGGCGTGGCCGGCGCGCGTCGGCTACGCTGGCGGGCGACCGCACCCGGCCGGCGAGGATCACCTGCACCCGCACCCGCCCCGACGTCGACCATCGACCCCGTTCACCGCCCGGTGGCTCGGCCTGGTGGTGGCGGTGGGGTGCAGCGCCGACCCTGAAGGCCATTCACGGGCGCGCGACGCCGCCCTGTCCCCCGACGCCAGCGTCCTGCCGACCGAGGCCGGCGCGGCGACCCCCGGGCCCGACGCCGGCCCCGACGGTGCCGCGCCCGACGACGCCAAGCCACCGGACTCCGCGCCACCGGACGCCTCGCCGCCCGACGCCGAGCCGCCCGACACCGAGCCACCCGACGCCGGCCCACCTTGTGTCCACGATCAAGACTGTCCGGCCGACGCCTACTGCCAGATCCTCGGCGGCGACGACCCCGGCACCTGCCAGCCCGGCTGCCGCCCCGGCGCGTGTCCCCCACCCGCCACCTGCGACTTCTTCGCGC
>CALBMW010000017.1 GCA_937896275.1 uncultured Myxococcales bacterium | reverse complement strand
CGAGGATGCCGGCCACCACGTCGAAGCCGATGGGCTCGGCGCCGGCCACGTTATAGGGGCCGTTGAGCCCGGGCGCGGTGGCCGCCGCCAGCAGCGCCTTCGCAGTGTCGTCCACGTGCAGGAACTGCAGCGTCCGCGTGGCGTCCCTCGGACCGACCAGCCAGGGCAGGCCCAGCGCGTGATCGATCAACCGGTCGCGCGCGGGCCCCAGCACCGCCGGGATGCGTAAGGTCACCACCTCGCGCGCCGGCTCCTCGGCGCACGCGGCCGTCCAGAGCGCCTCGGCGCGCACCTTGGCCCCGATGAGCGCCGCCGCCGGACCCATGGCGGTCCGCAACGGCGAGGTCTCGCTGCGCATGCCGTCGATGTCCGCGTAGACCCAGTCGCGGCTCACCGTCACCAGCCGCCGCGTGTCGGCGAGCCGCGTCGCCTCGAGCAGGCGCCGCGCGAACACCGGCTCGTCGCGCGGGCCGCCGGGGCCGAGCCCGTCAGCGTAGGCCAGGTGCAGCACCACGTCGATGCCATCGAGCACGAGCAGGTCGGCCAGATCGACGGTGCGAATGTCCGCGTGGACGAAGTACACGGGCCCCAGCAGGCGCGGTGTGACGCGGTCGACGCCGAAGACGCGCCCGAAGGGGTTGTCGTGCATCAGGAGCTCGGCGACGGCCTGCCCCAGGTGACCCGAGAAGCCCGTGATCAGCAGGTTCACGACGGTGCCTTGTCGCAGATGTACTCGCGGCGGTCATCGGCGAAGCCGAGCGACTCGTAGAGCGCCACCGCGGGCGCGTTGGCCGCGTCGACCGCCAACTCGACCCGGTGAAAGCCCTGCTGGGCCAGCGCGTGGAGGGCGGCCAGCGTGAGCAGCCGCCCGGCGCCCCTGCCCTGCGCCTCGGGCCGCACGTGCACGGCGTGCAGCACGCCCTGGCCATCGTGATAGGGCAGCGTCTGGAAGGCGCCCACCAGCCCGGTGGCGCCCTCGAGGACAACGGTGCGCCCCCCGCGCGCGCCGGCCACGAGGATGACGTCGTCGGGTTCGAGCGGCACGAAGCCAAAGGCGTCAGCGTGCGCGGCGTTGTGCAACTCGGCCAGCGCGCCCGCCTCGTCGGGTAGCCGCGCGTCGCGCAAGCGCTGGCCGGTGGGAGGCGGAAGGGCGGCGGGCGGGATGCCGTGCCGGTGCATGATGCGGATGGTCTGCACGCGACGGTAGCCCCGCCGTTCGAGCGCGGCGACCGGCCGCCGCCCCTCGTCGTCGTGCAGGGCGGTGCGACGGATGACGGCGCCCGCCGCGTCCTGTCCCTCGACCGCCAGCAGCAACCGCTGCCCGACTCCATGGCCCCTCGCCGTGGGCGCCACGACGATGCGAAAGGCGCGGATCGGCAAGGCCCGATCGCGGACGCGGTAGCGGGCCGACAGCAGGACCCCGACCAGTCGATCCTCTGCGTCCATCGCCAATCGGAAGTCCCGCCCGCCGCGGTTGACGCCCTGCGCGAGGAAGGCGGCGAAGGCTGCGTCCTCGGACCCGTCGGGGCGCAGCAGACCGGCCGACGCCACGCGCAGGAAGCCAGCGACGCGCCGCAGATCTCCGGCCTCGTAGGGGATGAGCCTGATCACGCCGCTGCATCCTACCTGACCCGCCGGGATGGTCAATCCAGGCAGGCGCCCAGCGCCCCGCGACGCTGGCAGAGGTCACCGCACCCCCGCCCGGGCGTGCAGCCGCGGTAGCAGGCGCGCGGTTCGCCCCAGTCGAGCACGCCGTCGTCGCCCTCGACACAGTAGCGCGCCGTCTCGCCGTCGTCGCACGTCGCGTCGCCTCGCTCCTGGCAGCCGTCGGGCCACACGCAGCCCTCGCCCTCGCGGCACGTCGAGCCCGAGGGGCAGGCCTCCACGGGGCCCCACTCGAAGTCGATGCCGAAGGCGCGGCAGCGTTGGATCATGCCGTCCGCGCAGCGCGGACCGCCGTCCAAGTTGCACTGCTCGCCCACCCCCGCCTCGTTGGGGCAACCGTGGCCGTGCACGCACGCCAGCGCGGCCGGGCAGCGCTCCTTCCAGGTCCAGCCGCCCGCGTCGTCGCACGCGAAGACGTCGTCGCGGACGCAGGCCAACAGGCCCTCGTCACCGCAGCGTGGCAGGGGCGCGCAACCCCAGCCCGAGGCGCAGCGCTGACCGGCGGCGCAGGCGCCGCGGTCGATCCAGCGGCCGCCCGCGTAGCCGTCCTGGCAGTAGAGGGCGTGGTCGCCCGCGCAGCCCCAGGAGCCGGGCGCGTCACAGGGGGCGGCTGCGTGCGAAGCGACGTCCGGGAGGTCTCGGGGCGCGTCGGCCTTGGTGGTCGACCGGTCGGGGGGCGCGCCGGCGTCGGGATCCACGTCGACGTCCGTCTCCAGCTCCGGCCCGCCACAGCCGAGCGTCACGAACACCGATGCCAGGAGCAGCCGCCGCGTCAAACGCACCTCCCGACACAGATACGGTCAACGACGCCCTCGATCTGAATCTCGGGGGTGCGCGAGACAAACGCCCCACGAGCGGTCTCTGTCTTGCGAGCACGCGCCGACGCGTTCGGATGGCCGGTGGCGGTTGCGCCGCGCCAGCGAAGATGGTGCAGTGCCCCGCTTCGAGCGGGGGAAGAGAGGGAGAGCCATGTCGCGCAAGGTCGCGCTGATCACCGGCATCACGGGCCAGGATGGCGCCTGGCTGGCCGAGCTGCTGTTGGCCAAGGGCTACGAGGTGCACGGCGTCAAGCGGCGCTCGTCCTCGTTCAACACCGGCCGCATCGATCACCTCTACCGCGATCCGCACGAGTCCGACGTGCGCCTGCGGCTGCACTACGGCGACATGACCGACGCCACCAACCTGATCCGCCTCGTGCAGGACACCCAGCCCACCGAGATCTACAACCTGGCGGCGCAGAGCCACGTCCAGGTCAGCTTCGAGACGCCCGAGTACACGGCCAACGCCGACGGCCTGGGCACGCTGCGCCTGCTCGAGGCCATTCGCATCCTCGGCTTGGCCGAGCGGACGCGCTTCTACCAGGCGTCCACCTCGGAGCTCTACGGCAACGCCCCCCACAGCCCCCAGAACGAGGCCACCCCCTTCGCCCCCCGAAGCCCCTACGCGGCGGCCAAGCTGTATGCCTTCTGGATCACCGTAAACTACCGTGAAGCTTATGGTTTTCACGCATCGAACGGCATCCTCTTCAATCACGAGGGGCCCACCCGGGGCGAGACCTTCGTCACCCGCAAGATCACTCGGGCGGTGGCCGCCATCGAGCTCGGCCGCCAGCAGACGCTGTACCTGGGCAACCTGGACGCGCGCCGCGACTGGGGCCACGCCAAGGACTACGTCGACGGCATGTGGCGCATGCTGCAACAACCCGAGCCCGACGACTACGTGCTGGCGACGGGCGAGAGCCACACCGTGCGCGCCTTCTGCGAGCATGCGTTCGCCGAGGTGGGGCGCCGCGTCACGTGGCGGGGCGAGGGGGTCGACGAGCACGGCGTCGATCTGGCGAGCGGCCAGGTGCTGGTGCGGGTCGATCCGCGCTACTTCCGGCCCACCGAGCTCTTCGCCCTGCACGGCGACGCCCAGAAGGCGCGCGAGAGGCTGGGGTGGGTGCCGACGATCGGCTTCGAGCAGCTCGTCCGCGAGATGGTGCGCAGCGATTTGGAGGCGCTGCGGGCCACGCCCGACGCCCCCCACGGGGACGAGCGTTGAGCCTGCCCTTCGACCTGCGCGGCAAGCGCGTCTGGGTCGCCGGCCACCGCGGCATGGTGGGCCAGGCCCTGGTGCGCCGCCTCGCGACGGAGGGCTGCGAGCTGGTCACCGTCGGGCACCACGCGCTCGACCTGCGCCGGCAGGCCGAGACCGAGGGCTGGCTCGCCCAGGCCCGGCCGCAGGTGGTCTTCGTGGCGGCCGCGCGGGTGGGCGGCATCCTCGCCAACGACAGCCGTCCGGCCGAGTTCCTCTACGACAACCTGGCCATCGAGGCCAACGTCATCCATGGCGCGTGGACGGTCGGCGTGGAGAAGCTGCTCTTCCTGGGATCGAGCTGCATCTACCCCAAGCTGGCGCCCCAGCCGATGCCCGAGGCCGCGCTCCTCACCGGACCCCTCGAGCCGACCAACGAGTGGTACGCCATCGCGAAGATCGCGGGCATCAAGCTCTGCCAGGCCTACCGCAAGCAGTACGGCGCCGACTTCATCTCGGCCCAGCCCACCAACCTGTACGGGCCGGGCGACAACTTCGACCTGCAGTCGAGCCACGTGCTGCCGGCCCTGGTCGCGAAGGCCCACCGCGCCAAGGTCGAGGGCGCCGCGTCGCTGCCGGTCTGGGGCAGCGGCCGGCCGCTGCGCGAGTTCCTGCACGTCGACGACCTGGCGGACGCCTGCGTCCACCTGATGACGCACGACAGCAGCCCGGTGCCGACCAACGTCGGCACCGGCGACGAACTGAGCATCCGCGCGCTGGCCGAGTTGGTGTGCGAGGTGGTGGGCTTTCGAGGTGATCTGGTGTTCGACGCCTCCAAGCCCGACGGCACGCCGCGCAAGCTGGTCGACACGACGCGCCTGCGCGGCCTGGGCTGGGCGCCGCGCGTCGGCCTGCGCGAGGGCCTCGCCGGGGCCTACGCGTGGTACCGGGAGCACGTGGCGGCCGCCGGCTGAGCCGACTCGGGGCTCGTCGGCGTTCAGCGGGATCTCGAGCGGTTCGAGGACGCGAGGGACCGACATGGAGCCCGTGCGCGATAGAGCCCGCGCGCGCGGTGAAGGCGCCCCGGCAGGTGCCGGGCTCGAGCAGCCCCTCGTTCCGTCGTGGCAGGCCCCCACCCGCAGCCCCGGCGTCTCGCCACCTCGCCGCGACCTGGCGCGCCGTGTCGAGCCGAGGGCAGGCAGCCACCGGGCCCGCCGACGGCTGGACGGGCCGCCCGCCGTTCACAACACCACGCGGAGCGGAGCATTCACGCTCCACGGGCGCCGCTTGACGCCCCCCCATCACGGCGCGACACTGCCGCCCGTGGAATGGCTCGAGCCCGAAGAAGAGAAGGTCGCGTTCGTCGACGCGGAGCGCCTGTACCGCGTCCTCGACGCGGCGCGCAACGCGCCCAACCTCTACCAGAGCGCCACCGACAAGTTCCCCGCCCCGGCCGAGGACGACGCCGTCAACGCCGAGTCCGCGCTCGACCTGGACGCCTACGACCTGCTCCTGGCCGACGAGTTCATCGACGTCCCGCAGGATCTGCGTAACGCCATCGACAAGTTCCGCCACCTCGAGAGCGATGGTGAGCGCACCCGCGAGTCCCTGGTGCAGGTCTATCGTCGCCTCAAGCTGCTGGCCGTGCAGATGCGCGCCGCCGACAAGGGGATCGAGCGCGGCGGCTTCTTGAAGGCCAAGGTCCAGAAGTGGGATGAGCAGACGAAGCGCGACGAGCTGCAGAACCAGATCGACGATCTGACCCTGACCCGGCGCCGCCTCGAGAGCGATCTCGAGAAGGCCGGCACCCTGTTGCGCAACCTGCTCGATCGCGTCTACCGCGATCAGGGCCTGCGCGACGCGCACTGGATCTGGGAGCGGCCCGTGCGCCTCACGCACCACGGCCGCTTCCTGCTCGACTATCTGGCCGACATGAACCCGGCCAACTTCCGCGGGCGCTCGCTCGCCGAGATCATCGAGATCGGGCCCTCGCTGGCCTGACGACCGCCGCCGCCCGGAGCGCGATGAGCCGCGAAGACATCCTGCGCCGTGCCGGCGCGCACATCGTGGACGGGGTCGTGCGCGGCTTCGGCGATCTCGCCGCCGAGCTCGAGGCCGCCCACGTCGGGGCCCTGTTGATTGACCTGAGCCACCGCGACCGCCTCGCCGTGGCGGGCCCCGACGCGCCGGGCTTCCTCAACCGCATCCTGAGCCTCGACGTGCTCACGCTGCCCGTCGGCGCGGGGGGGCGACCCTTCCTGCTCGACGCGCGGGGGCGCATCGTGGGCGCCTTCCGCCTGCTGCGCACCGGCCCCGACGCGTATCTCTTCGAGGCCTCTCGGGGCCACGGCGCCGCCATCATCGAGCAGCTCGATCACTACCACTTTGGCGAGCGGATCGCGGTCGAGCCGGTCAGCGAGGCGTGGGCGCTGCTGACGATCCAGGGGCCGGCCGCCCCGCGCGTCCTGGCGTCACTGGACCTGCCGGCGCCCGACGCCCCCTATGGGCACGCGTCGGCCAGCCTCGGCGGCGCCCCCGGCCGCGTGGCGCGTGTCGACCGCGGCACTGGCCCCGGCTTCGACCTGTGGTGCGCGCCCGAAGGCTTCGTGCCGCTGTGGCGAGGGCTGATCGAAGCCGGCGCGCGCGCGGGCGGCGTCGACGCCCTCGAGATCGCGCGGATCGAGGCCGGGCGCCCCGATCACCCCGCCGAGTTGGGCGACCACGCCACGCCGCTCGAGGTCGGCGCCGCCGACGGGTGCTCCGAGGGCAAGGGCTGCTACCCCGGCCAAGAGGTCATCGAGCGCACGCTGGCCATCGGCCGCCCGGCTCGCGCGCTGATCGCCGTCACCGCCCCGGATCCCCTGGTCGCGGGCGCGCCGGTGAGGGTGGACGACGCGGTGGCCGGCACGCTGACCAGCGCCGCGGCGCTGCCCGACGGACGCCACGTGGGCCTGGCCCTGGTGAAGCGCGCCTTCGCCCAGGCCTCCACGCTGGTCAGCCAGGGCGTGACGCTGACCCAGCGTCCGCGAACCCAGGAGACACCGCCATGACCGAGTACGAGAAGTACATCCGCACCGCCGAGCTGCTGGCCCTGCAGAAGCCCGCCGAGGCACTGGTCTGCCACGACGAGCTGGCCTTCCAGGTCGTGCACCAGGTCGAGGAGCTGTGGATGAAGCTGGCCATGCACGAGCTCGGCCTCGTGCGCCAGTACATGGACGCCGACCGCCTGGTCGAGGCGCGGGACTCGCTGGTCCGGGTGTGCGAGATCGTGCGGTTGATGGGCGAGCAGATGCGCGTGCTCGAGACCCTCAGCCCGCGGGCCTACTTCACGATTCGCGCCGCGCTCGGCCGAGGCAGCGGCCAGGAGTCGCCCGGCTTCAACGCCATGCTGGCCGCGCCACCGCCACTGCAGGCGGCCCTCAAGGGCGTCCTCGATCGCCGTGGCGTCGAGCTGCTGGCGCTGCACCGAGATCCGGCCTCCGATCCCGAGGTCTTCGCGCTGACCGAGGCCATGCTCGACCTCGACGAGGGCTTCCAGCACTTCCGCTACCGGCACCTGGCCCTGGTGCGGCGCATCATCGGTGGACGCACGCCCTCGCTCAAGGGCGCGCCGGCCGAGCTGCTCGAGCACGGCATCAAGCAAACCTTCTTCCCCGAGCTGTGGTTGGTCCGCGAGGCGCTGTTCCGGGACTTCATGCCGGGGCCTTCCCTGTATGGTGACGACGACCCCCCGAGCGGAGCGCACTGATGGCGCAGGCCAGGCTCTGATGGCGCAGGCCAGGCTCTGATGGCGCAGGCCTGCCTCTGATGGACAAGGACGCTCACTGATGGCCAAAGACTGGGAGCGCCTCGGCGGCGAGACCGGCCAGAAGGTCGACACCAGCCGCCTCGGCCGCGCAATGCGCCTCGGCCGCCTGGCGGGCCGCTTCGCGGGCTCGGCGCTCAAGGCCGGGCTGACGCGGCGGGGCGACGACGAGGGCGATCAGCTCGACGCGGTGGCGCGGGCGGCGATGAAGAACGCCGGACACATCGTCGACGTGATGGGCCAGATGAAGGGCGCGGCGATGAAGATTGGCCAGATGCTCTCGGCCGATCCCGATCTGGTGAGCCCCGAGTTCGCGGAGAAGTTGACGCAGCTTCAGCGCGAAGCCCCGCCGATGACCTTCCAGACGGTCACCCAGGTGATCGAGGCCGCCCTCGACCGGCCGATGGCCGATGTCTTCCGCTTCTTCGATCCCACCCCGCTGGGCGCCGCCAGCATCGGCCAGGTGCATCGGGCGACGCTCGACGATGGGCGCGATGTGGCGGTGAAGGTGCAGTACCCGGGCATCGCGCAGTCGCTCGACAGCGATCTGCGCAACCTGGCCAGCCTGCTCAAGCTCGGGCGCGTGTTCATGTCCAAGGAGCGCGCGGAGGACTTCGTGCGCGAGGCGCGTGACGCCATCCTCATCGAGGCCGACTATACCCGCGAGGCGGCCAACCTGGCCCGCTTCCGCGTGCTGCTCGCGGATCGCGAGGGCGTGATCATTCCCGAGCCGATCGCCGATCTGTGCCGCCCCACGGTGCTGGTGATGGCCTACGTCGACGGCCGCAAGTTCGACGACGCCATCACGAGCATCGAGGACAAGGAGCGCCGCAGCGCCCTGCTGGCGCGCTTCGTCGAGCTCTTCGTCCACATGTTCCACGACCTGCACGAGCTGCACGCCGATCCCCACCCTGGCAACTTCATGCTCACGGCGAACGACGAGATCGTGCTGCTCGACTTCGGCTGCATCCGCGCCTTCCGCCCGGAGCTGACCGACGGCGTGCTGCGCATGCTCTCCGCCTACTGGGCCGACGACATGGACGGCATGGCGGCTCTGTTCCGCCACTTCCACTTCGGGCGCGATGGCATGGCGATGCCCTCGTCCGACGTGCTGCGCACCTACCACCGCATGATCCTCGAGCCCCTGACCACCGACGCTCCGTTCAACTTCTCGACCTTCGCGGTCCACGCCAAGGCACGCGACTTCGTGCTGCGCCACCCCAACCTCATGCGCATGGTGCCGCCCGCCGAGATGCTGCTTTATTTGCGGGTGGTTGCGGGCCTCAAGGGCATGCTGACGCGGGTCGACGGCGAGGTGAACCTGCGCGGCATGGCCGAGGAGGCGTGTCGTCGCCGCGGGGTGCTGGCGTGAGCATCGCCCCGGTGCGCGACGCCGCCACCGTGCTGCTGCTGCGCGGCGAGGCGCCCTTCGAGGTGTTCCTGGTCAAGCGCACCAGCAAGGCGGCGTTCATGGCCAACGCCATGGTCTTCCCCGGCGGGCGCGTGGACGCGGAGGACGCGAGCGACGCGCTGGCCGCGCGCTGCGACGTGGACCGGGCGGAGGCCGCGACGCGCCTGGGCATGGACGACGGCGCGGTGGCCCTGGCGCTGCTCGTGGCGGCCGCCCGCGAGACCTTCGAGGAGGCCGGGGTGCTGCTGGCCCGCCGCCGCGACGGGACGCCCCTGGCCTTCGACGATCCGGCCGAGGCGGCCCACTTCGGTGCGCAGCGGGACGCGCTCAACGCCGGCACCCTGCGCTTTGGCGCGCTGCTCCATGCGGCCGATCTCACGCTCGCGCTCGACGCCCTGCGCTTCCAGTCGCGCTGGATCACACCGCCCATCGAGTCGCGGCGTTTCGACGCGCGCTTCTTCGCGGTGCGCGCGCCCGCGGGCCAGCGCCCGCTGCACGAGGGCAGCGAGACGGTGGCCAGCACGTGGCTCAGCCCGGCGGCCGCGGTCAGCGCCTACGGGGCCGGTGAGGTCGAGTTGGCGCCCCCGACGCTGCGCATCCTGATGGAGTTGGCCGCGCTGCGCACCGCCGAGGCAGCGTTGGCGCACCGGGCCGCGCCTCCCCCCCCTACCAGCCCCAGCCCGCCAGCGAGGGCGACGAGCTTCACCTGCTGCTGCCGGGCGATCCGGCCTACGATCCACCGGGCCCGGCGCGCAACCGCATCATCCTGCGGGGCGGGCGCTGGGTGTCCGAGGGGCGGGGCTACTGACTCGGCGTCTGCGCCCGTGCCCCCCCCCGGTACACCGCCCGGCACCGCGCCCGCAGCCCCTTCAGCATCTCTATCACCGTGCCCACCTGCCCGGATTCCGCCATGAAATCAGGTACATTACCGCCCACCTCGGCGTGACACTCGTAGCTGAAGGCCGTGCCCTGGCCGTTCGCGATGGGCGAGAGCGTCCACGCGCCGCTCAGCCGTGTGATGCGCACCCACCCATCCTGCAGCGGTGGCCCGGCGTCGCGCAGGGCGTGGAAGGTGGAGTGCCAGACGCGGCCGTCGGGCGTCTGCTCGGACCAGGTCTCGGTGTGCAGCACCACGTCGCGGTTGTTGATGACCGGCAGGGCGGTGAGCTGGTGGATGAGCTGCACGACGCGCCCGTCGGGCCGCACGCTCCGCTCGAGGACGTCGGCGCGCTCCATCTTGGGCATGAACGTGTGATGGTGGGCCACATCGGTGAGCACCGCCGCCACCTGATCGGTGGTGTAGGTCAGGATCACCCGGCCCCGCACCCGGTCGACGTCGCTGTTCGGCTCGGCGCGGGTCTCGACGACGACGCCCTCGTCGCGCTCGGCCTCGCTCCACGGGCCGCCCAGCGCCGGCGTGACCATGCCCGCGACCAGCAGCGGGAGCGCGCCTGCGAGGGAGCGTGCGCGGTGCATCACGAGACCTCCGGACGTGGGCCTGGGTCGGACGCCGAGCAGGGTAGCCGGGGCCGCGCGGCTTTACACGGACCCCATCACCGGAGTAGGTAGCGCGGCACTGTGCGCCCTTTCGCTGGCGCGCGCCCTCTTCCCGGGAAAACGCCCGCGTGATCAGCTTCGACGATCTGGATCTCATCGCCCCCTTGCGGCGCGCCGTCGCGCACGAGAACTACACCCAGCCCACGCCCATCCAGGCGCAGGCCATCCCCTACCTGCTCGACGGGCGGGACGTGCTGGGCGTGGCCCAGACAGGCACGGGCAAGACGGCCGCCTTCGCGCTGCCCATCCTGCAGCACCTCGCCCGGCGCCCCGAGCGCGCGGGCCGCCCGCCCATCCGCGCGCTGGTCCTCTCGCCGACCCGCGAGCTGGCCGCCCAGATCGGCGAGAGCTTCGCCTCCTACGGCCGCTTCTTGCACATTCGGCACATGGTGATCTTCGGCGGCGTCAACCAGACGCCCCAGGTCAGGGCGCTCGAGCGCGGCGTCGACGTGCTGGTGGCCACCCCCGGCCGCCTGCTCGACCTGCTCGAACAGGGCTTCGTCGATCTGGGACACGTCGAGTTCTTCGTGCTCGACGAGGCCGACCGCATGCTCGACATGGGCTTCATCCGCGACATCAGGCGCGTACTGAAGGTCCTGCCCCAGCAGCGCCAGAACCTGCTGTTCTCGGCCACCATGCCGCAGAGCATCATGGATCTGGCCGCGGCCTTCCTCGACCGCCCCGAGCGCGTCGAGGTGACGCCGCCCGCGCGCACGGCCGATCGCGTCGAGCAATCGGTCATGTTCGTGGAGCGCACCGAGAAGAAGGACCTCCTCGCGCACCTCCTGCGGCAGCCCGATCTCGGACA
>CALBMW010000016.1 GCA_937896275.1 uncultured Myxococcales bacterium | reverse complement strand
CGGCTCGCCCTGCGCGCAGGACGCGGACTGCGACGACGGCCTGTGCGTCACCGACCTGCCCGGCGGCTACTGCTCGCTGGACTGCACCGACGCCGCCTGCCCCGGCGAGAACCGCTGCTGGAACCTGGGCGACGTCTCGGCCTGCCTGCTCGACTGCACCGCCGACGCCGAGTGCCGCCGCGGGGACGGCTACATCTGTGACAGCGACAGCACGTGCTATCCCGGCACGCCCGCCGGGCCGGGCGGCTCCGACGTGCCGGTGGGCGGCCCCTGCGTGGGCAACGCGGACTGCGGCACGGGCGGCGGCTGCGTCCCCGAGCAAGGCCAGGACGGCCCCACCGGTTTCGTCGGCGGCTATTGCATCCTGAACGACTGTGGCCCCCAGAACGCCTGCCCCCAGGGCTCGGACTGCTTCGACCTGACCGACGGCAGCACCGCCTGCCTCGCGGTGTGCGATCAGGGCGCCGACTGCCGCGCCGGTTACGCCTGCGAGGATCCGGGCGTCTGCCTGCCCGGCTGCACCGCCGACAGCTGCCCGGCCGGCCAGGTGTGCGGTCAGGACGGCATCTGCGGCGAGCCGCCCTGCACCCCGCAGAGCTGCGCGGCCGGCACGGTGTGCTCGGCGGCCACGGGGCGCTGCCAGTTCGACCTCGGCGCCCCGCCGCCCGGCCCCATCCCCCGCTGCGTCAGCCCCACCTGGGAGTGCGAGGGCGGCGAGGCCAACTGCGGCAGCATCGTGCCCTTCACCCCGGTCATGGGCGACGGCTACTGGAACTACCCGCTCAATGGCGAGACCGAGGCCGACCAGTACCGCAGCTTCTGCCGGCGCGACCTGCAGATGCTGATCAAGCACGCCGCCGCCGAGGTCAACTGCCTGACGGCGGGCTGGGACTTCGGCAACGGCCCGCCCGTGGCGCTCGGCGACATGAGCGAGGCCAACGGCGACATCCCGGGCACCCGCGAAAACGACCCCGGGCACCCCGCCGGCACCCACGTCAACGGCTTCGACATGGACATCGGCTACTACCAGACCGGCACCGGCGACAACCGGCTGCGTCCGATCTGCGATCACACCGTGAACGGCGTGGAGCAGTACCACTGCGTGCGCCCGCCCAACCTGCTCGATGTGTGGCGCACGGCGCTGTTCATCGGCAAGCTGCACGACACCCCGCAGCTCCGCGTGATCGGCGTCGATGGACAAGCCGGGCAGCTGATCGACGCGGCGATGGACACGCTGTGCGACGCGGACTGGCTCGCGGGCGCGGCGTGCGTCGCCCGTACGCGCGCCACGACCTACGAGGTCCGGGACGAGGGCCGCGGCTGGTACCTGTTTCACCTGCACCACCTGCACATCAGCCTCCAGACGCGCCGCGCGGCCGGGCTGACGAAGTCCTCCGTCGAGCGGCTCGACCGACGCGACGCCTGCCTCGTGCCCGGCTGCGCGCCCCTGGTCGGGGGCCACGGCGAGCCCCTCAGGAAGGGCGTCAGGATGCCCAACCGTCTGCTGCGGCGGGCCCTGGAGTTGCCGCGCTGAGCCCCCCCGGCCACGACGACGCCTTCGACTACGACTTCGCCGTGGTCGGCTCCGGCTTCGGCGGCAGCGTCTCGGCCCTTCGCCTCGCCCAGAAGGGCCACCGCGTACTGGTCATCGAGGCCGGAAAACGCTGGCGTTCCGAGGACTTCCCCAAGACCAACTGGGCGGTGCGGCGCTTCCTGTGGGCCCCTGCCCTGCGGTGCTTCGGCATTCAGCGCATCGACCTGCTGCGCGACGTGCTGGTGCTGTCGGGCGCGGGCGTGGGCGGCGGCAGCCTGGTCTACGCCAACACGCTGTACGTGCCGCCCGAGGCCTTCTTCGCGCACCCGACGCTGCAGGCGCTGGGCGGCGCCCCCGCGCTGCTGCCCTTCTATGACCTGGCGCGCCGCATGCTGGGCGTCACCGAGAACCCGCGGCTGTGGCCGGCCGACGCGCTGATGCGCTCGACCGCCGAGGCCCTGGGCTTTGGAGACAGTTTCACCCGCACGCCGGTCGGGGTGAACTTCGACGGCGCCCCCGACGCCGACCCCTACTTCGGCGGCGAGGGCCCCGCGCGAAACCCCTGCAATCACTGCGGCGGCTGCATGGTCGGGTGTCGCTTCGGGGCCAAGAACACGCTGGATCGCAACTACCTGTACTTCGCCGAGAAGCTCGGCGCCGAGATCCTGCCCGAGACGCGGGTGGTCGGTCTCGAGGCCGTCGGCCAGGACGGCGCGGGCGGCTACCGCGTGTCGACCCGCTCGACGACGGGCTGGCTGGGCCACCCCCGCCGCACCCTGAGGGTGCGCGGCGTCGTGCTCTCCGCAGGGGTGCTGGGCACGCTGCGGCTGCTCACCCGGCTGAAGGACGAGGGGCGCCTCCCCCGCCTCTCGGACCGCCTGGGCCGCACGGTGCGCACCAACAGCGAGTCCCTCATCGCGGTCACCGCGACGCACGGCGAGATCGACCACAGCGAAGGCATCGCCATCACGTCGAGCGTGCACCCGGACGCCGACACGCACATCGAGCCGGTGCGCTACCCGCGCGGCGCCGACGCCATGGGCCTGCTGGCCGCCCCCGTGCTGGTCGACGGCGGCGGCCGCGCGCCCCGGCAACTGCGCTTCCTCGCCTCGGTCCTGAGGCACCCGCTGCGCACGCTGCGCTTCACGCTGCCCTTCGGCTTCGCGCGCCGGACGATCATCCTGCTGGTCATGCAGACGGTGGACAACAGCCTGAGCGTGCTGCGCCGGCGTCGGTGGTGGTGGCCCTTCTCCCGCCCCCTCACCTCGCGGCCCGAGGGCGACACCCGGCCGCCGACCTACATCCCGGCGGCGCACCGCTTCGCCCGAGAGCTCGCCCGCCAAATGCGGGGGCAGGCCCGCAGCAGCGTCAACGAGGTCATCCTCGACGTGCCGGCCACCGCCCACATCCTGGGCGGCGCGTGCATGGGCGCCACCCCGGCCGAGGGCGTCGTCGACCTCGACAGCAAGGTCTTCGGCTACGACAACCTCTGGATCTGCGACGGCTCCACGGTGCCCGCCAACCTGGGCGTCAACCCCAGCCTGACGATCACCGCGATGACCGAACGGGCCATGAGCCGGGTGCCGTCGAAGTCATCGCCCAGGCACTTCGACTTCGAGCGGGCCTGGGGTGTGGTCGAGCTGCTGGCGGACCCGCCGCGCGACGCCCCCGAAGCCTGAAGCTGCCCGGATCTCAGCGCCGCAGCAGCATCTCAGCGCCGCAGCAGCCGCTCGAGCGCCGCCGCCTCGGGCGGAACCTGCGCCCCCGCCTCGCGCAGCAGGCCCGCCGCGCGCTCGCGGTGCTCGGCGCCGTCGTGGCCCTGAGCTTCCTTGGCGGCCGCGAGGACGTAGAAGTGCACCGCGAAGGTCGGCGGCGAGTCCGGCCAGCGCATCGGATCCTCGAGGATGGCCTCGAGGCGCTGCTGCGCCAGGTGCGGCTGCCAAAAGACCACGTCGCGGAACGCCGCCAGGCCGTCGATCCAGCCGCTCGGTCGGGGCAGCAGGCGCACGAGGCCCTGCAACGCCTCGTCGAAGGCGCCGCGGTGAACGTCGTCGTGGAACCACGAGGCGCGCACGCCCGCCAGACGCGCCCGCAGCAAGCCGCAGCGCAGCAGGGTCTGGCGGTGGTGTAGCAGCGGCCCGAGCGCGGCGTCGGCCTCCAGGGCGTCCAGCCGAGCCACCGCGGCGGCCAGGTCACCCCCATAGAAGGCGCGCCGCACCCTCGCCAGCGCGATCTCCACGTGCGGCATGGCCTTGGGTTCCGGGGGCCAGCAGTGCTCGGCCTCATCGAGCAGGTGGTCGGCCGCGTTCAGCTCGCCCGCCTCGAGGTGCACCCGCGCTTGCAGCAGGCACGCCCGCGCCTGCAGGCCCGGGAGCCCCAGCGCCCGCACCTCGCTCAACAGGCCTCGCCCCAGCTTGCGGGCGTCGGCGACACGGCCGCGCGCGAGCACGATCGCCGCTTGCCCCAACAGCAGGCGCAGGCCGGTGAGATCGCGCTCCGGCAGCAGCGGCCCCAGCGTCTCGATCGCCTCGTCGACCGTGCCCTGCGCGTCGGCGAACTGACCCAGCGCCCGCTGCACCACCGCCCGCGCGATGGCATAGCGGGCCCGTCGGGCCGGCTCGGGGGCGGTCGCCTCGCCCGCGGCCGCGTTGACGCGTCCGGCCGCCTCGGCGATGGCCTGTGGGTCGTTGCGCGCCACCAGCAGCCGCGCCCGCACCAGATCGGCCTGCGGGCCCTCGGCGTCGCCCAGCAGCCCAATGGCCCGCTCCGGTGCCAGCGGCGCGAGCAGATCGGCCAGCGGTATCCGCGCCTCGGCGGGCAGCTGCGCGGCGTCACGCTCGAAGGCCTTGAGATCACCCGCCATCAGGTAGAGGTGTGCCCGCCGGCCGCGCAGCCGCTCGCCCTCGGTCGGCGCCTCGACCGCCAGTCGCTCCAGCGCGCGCGCCGCCTCGAGGTAGCGCCCGTCCCTGGCCAGGCACTCCGCCCGCTGAGCGTGGAGCTCCGAGCGTTTGCGCGGATCGCTCACCGCCTCCAGCGCCAGGCTCAGCAGATCCGCCGCCGGCCCGAAGCGGCCCGCGCTGCGCGCCGCGTCGACGGCTTGCAGGGCGTAGACGCGCGCCTGATCCGCCTGCCCCGCCGCCTCCCAGTGATAGGCGACGTCGGCGACCGCCCCCTCCTCGGCCTCATGCGCCTGGGCCAGGGCCTGGTGCAGCGTGCGCGCCTGGTGGGGATCGAGCCCGCGCCGCGCCACCTCCATCAACCGCGCGTGGGCGGGCACCGCGACCAACACGCCGTCGCGGTCGGCCTCGGGGCGCACGAGCCCGGCGGTGTTGAGCGCCACCATCGCGTCATACAGCGCGTCCGCGTCCAGCGCGCAGGCCCGCTCGATCACCCGGTCGCGCGCCGGGCGCCGGCTGATGCACACCGCGGCCAGCACCCGCTGGGCGTCGGAGCCCAGACCCTCGATTCGGCGCGCGACCGCCTCGTCGAAGGTGGGCGGCGGCGCGGTGGGATCCTTCCGCACCGTCCGCACCATGTCGGCCACGAAGAGCGGCACGCCACCGGTCTGGGCCTCGATGTGCTCGGCCAGGCCCGGCGACGCGTCCTCGACCTGCTCGTCGAGCAGCCGCTGAATCTCGTCGAGCCTCATCGCGCCCAGCGAGATGGTGTCCGCGTGCGGGTGCGCCGCGGCCAGCTCGAGGAAGGCGGCCACCCTGCTGTTGGCGGTCACGGCCTCGGCGCGCAGGGTGAGCAGCAGCAGGACCGGCGGCATGTCCTCGCCGGTCAGGAGCGCCTCGAGGGTGTCACAGGTGGCGTCGTCGGCCAGATGCAGGTGCTCGACGACCAGGATGAGCAGGCGCTTCTCGCCGAGCGCCGCGAAGAGCGCGCGAAGCCCCAGACCCGCGCTGGCCCGCTTCAAAACGGAGGCGCCGTGCTCGTTGACCGGCAGCAGCTCGCCCAGGAAGCTGAAGGCCTCGATGAGCGGCGCCCGCTCGGTGGCGGGGAGCGAGCGCAGGATGCGGGCGACCTGCTTGCGATAGGCCTCGGCGAGCCGCTCGACGACCGTGTCGAGGCCGCGCAGGGGCACGTGATCGCGGTGCACGCAGGCGCCGGTGAAGGTTGTCGCGCCGTAGAGGAGGGCCTCCTGGGCGAAGGCGTCGACCAGCGAGGACTTGCCCGCGCCACTGCCGCCGGCCACCAGGAGCAGCTGCCCCGAGCCCTGCCGCACGGCCTCGACCGCCTGGTGCAGGCGCTTGCGCGCGGCGCGGCGGCCGACGAACTCGGGCCGCTCGCCGTCGTCCTCGACGCGCGCCTGGAGCATCTCGAGGGCCTCGCGCGCCGAGGGTCGCTGAGCGGGGTCCTTCGAGAGCAGCTCCATGCAAACCGTGGCGAGGTCCTTCGACACCCCCGGCACCCGCGTGACGAGCGACGGGGGCGGCTTGCTCCGGTGCGCCTCGGCGACCTCGGGCCCCTCACCCTCGAAGGGCGGCGTGCCGGCCAGCAACTCGTAGAGGACCACGCCCACCGCGTAGAGGTCTGTGGCCGACGTCACGCGAGATCCAAGGCTCTGCTCGGGGCTGAAATACGTCGAGGTTCCGAACACTTGCGAGAGCGACTGCCCCTGCCCTCCCGGCAGCAGCTCCTTGACGATGCCGAAGTCCACCAGCTTGACCTGCCCGCTGCGATCGACCAGCACGTTGCTGGGCTTGATGTCGCGGTGGATGCAGCCCTGCCCGTGCAGGTAGGCGAGCGCGCGCAGGAGCTGGACGGTGGCGTTGAGCACGCGCGCCACGCGGTCCGGGCGGGTCAGGATCTGCGGTTCGATGACCACCTGGTTGTGGCCGTTGACGTACTCGTAGAGGTCGACGCCGTCGATGAGCTCCATCGTGTAGAAATACTGACCGTCGGACAGGTGCAGGTCGTGCAGCGCCACCAGGTTGGGGTGCGTCAGGCGCGCGACCGACCGGAACTCGCGCTTGAAGTAGTGCAGGGCGCGCGGGTAGGTGAACTTCAGCATCTTGAGGGCCAGCTCGCGGCGCGTCACCGGATCCCAGACCCGGTAGACGTCGCCCATGCCGCCGGCGCCCACGCGCCCCATCACCTCGAACCGCCCGAAGTGGTCGGCCAACTCGTCGCGCATCCAACCCCCTCCGCCGAGCGCCTCATAGCAGGTGAGCCGCGAGCAATACGAGGTTTTCCAGGTCGCGGGCGGCGCGCCTGCGACCGCGCGACGACGGTTGAGGCCCCGGGAGGGGCGTGCTAGTCGTGTCGCCCTGTCAATCGCTTCGTCGGCGCGAAGGGGGTGGGGTGCCCAACATCGACCTGTTCGAGAGCGCCTTCCGGGCGGCCGCCAAGACCGTGTTCCACCACCACCCGGTGACCGTGCGCAAGGCGCTGGTCGTCACCGACCTGGCCGCCGACGCCGCCCTGGCCTATGCGGAGCGGGTGAAGGGCTTCCTGGCCGGCCTTCCGCGCGCGGAGAGCGTCACCTGGGCGATCGCGCACGGGGCCGAGGTCGAGACCGTGGGCGCCCTGCTCGAGCGCGTGCAGCATGAGCAGCCCGACCTGGTGTGCACCTACCGCAACCTGCACAGCGGCGCCTTTCGCTGGCCCTACACGCTGGGCGATCACGTCGAGGTGCTGACCCAGGTGACGACCGTCCCGGTGCTGCTGCTGCCGCGCCCGGACGCCCAGGCCGCGCTCGAGACGCGCCTGCAGGACACCAACCGGGTCATGGCGATCACCGACCACCTGACGGGGGACGACAAGCTGGTGAGCTGGGCGGTGGCGCTGACCTCACCGGGCGGCACGCTGTTCCTGACGCACATCGAGGATCAAGGCACCTTCGAACGCTACGTGGAGGTGATCGGCAAGCTGCCGGGCCTCGACACCGACCGGGCGCGTGAGCTGATCGGCGCCCAGTTGCTGAAGGAGCCGAGCGAGTACATCGACACCTGCGCGGCCGGCCTGCGCGCCGCCGGGGTCGACGTCATCGTGGCGCCCGAGGTCCAGATGGGCCACCACCTGCCCGTCTACCGCGAGTTGGTCGAGGAGCACGCGATCGATCTCCTGGTGATGAACACCAAGGACGAGGATCAGCTCGCGATGCACGGGCTGGCCTACCCGCTCGCGGTCGAGCTGCGCGGCCTGCCGCTGCTGATGCTCTGACGCATGCCCACCGAAGCCCAAGCCCACGACGTGCCACTCAGCGTCACCCTGCTGTTCGCCGCGCTGCTCGTCGGGCTGATCGTCTGCCTGGCGCTCGAAGAGAAGCTGCACGCCAAGAAGTCGCTCATCGCCGGCGCCTTCGCGTTGGTGGGGCTGCTGCTGGCCAGCGCGCTGGACCTGCTGCCCTTCGGCCCGCTGGTCAACGTCTTCGGTGAGTCGCTCCTCATCCCGGCCTATGTGCAGGGCGTCGACTGGGGGGTGATCGCGATCATCCTGGGCTCGTCGATCTTCGTGGACGTGACCTCGCGGTCGGGCCTGTTCACGTGGATCGCCATCCGGCTGACCAAGGCGTCGGGCGGCGATCCTCTGCGCCTGCTGTGGCTGTACGGCCTGATGACCGTGGCCTTCTCGGCGGTGCTGAACAACGTCACCGCGATGATCATCGTGGGCTCGCTGACGGCCGTGAGCCTGGAGCGCCTGAAGCGGCGCGAGAAGCTGCTCGGGTTCTTGCTGCTCGAGGGCCTGCTGACGAACGTGGGCGGGCTGCTGACGCTGATCTCATCGGTGCCGAACATCATCGTCGGCACCACGGCGGGCATCAGCTTCGTGAGGTTCTTTCTGGTCGCCGGCCCCTATGTCGTCGTCGCCACGGCGGCCACCCTGTGGCTGGGCGCGCGCAGCTTCGGCATCAAGGGGCTGACGAGCGAGGTCGAGCGCGCGGAGGCCGCGGCGTTGGTGGGTGGCTTCGACGAGAACGATGGCATCGAGAGCCGGAGCTTCTTCATCGTCGGCGCGGCGATGACGGTCGCGTTCATCCTGGTGATCGCGACCACGTCGGTCCTGCCGGCCGTCAGCTCGCTGGGGATGGGCTTCGTGGCGCTGGCCTTCGCGGCGGCGATGCTGGTGCGATTCAAGGCCGACGTCGACCAGTTCTACAAGACCGTCGACTGGGATCTGCTGGGCTTCTTCGTGGCGCTGTTCACCTTCATCAACGTCATCGAGCACGCCCATGTGCTGGCCCTGATCGGCCACGGCCTGGCGGCCGTCATCGGCCTCGGCGACGTCGTGGGCAGCGGGCTGATGCTGGTCAGCGCCGCCGCGTTCTCCTCGGTCACAGACAACATCCCGCTGGCGGCGATGCTGTCGAAGATCCTGGCGAACATGGGGACCGCCAACGACGACCCGCTCTGGTGGTCGGTCATCTTCGGCGCCAACCTGGGCGGCAACCTGACCCCGATCGGCAGCGCATCGACGCTGGTCGCGGTGACGATCATCCACAAGCACGGCCTGCCGATGAGCTTCGGGGCGTTCGTGAAGGTCGCCGCGCCCTATGCCCTGCTGCAGTTGGCGCTCGCGACGGTGTACGTGTTGGTGTTCCTGCGGTGAGTCACGGGCGCAGGACCGAAGCCCTCACCATGCCCGCCAGAACAGCATCACCGCGGACACCGCGGACACCGCGAGCACGGCGGTGCGCAGGCGCGCGCCCTCGACGCGGGGGGTCAGCCAGCGGCTCGCGACGAAGCCGAGCGCCAGGCCGGGGAAGAGGTAGGCGGCGGCGACCAGATCGCTCGTCGCGAGGGCGCCGATGCCGGCGCGGATGCCCACCACCATCACGTTGCCGACGAGGAACACCGCCGACAGGTTGGCGCGCAGTTGGGCGCCTTGCGCGTCGCGGTAGACCAGGGCCAGGGGCGGACCGCCGACGGAGCTGACCAGACCCATCCCGCCCGAGGCGAAGCCGGCCGCGAACACCGCGCGACGGGTGCGCTCGACGCGCCGGCCGCTGGCCATCAGCACCACGCCCAGCCCGATGATGACGGCGATGGCCAGTTGAAGGAGCCGCGCGTCGGCCACGCGCAGGAGCGCCGCGCCGGCCACGGCGCCCGGGACGGAGCCGGCCAGGATCACCGCGACCTGGCGCAGATCGACGTGACGCCACTCGCGCGCGGCCATCACGATCGAGAGCGGGATGGTGACGATGAGCTGCGGGACCGGCGCCAGCCGCGGATCGATGAGCGCGCAGATCGGCACCGCCACCAGCCCATAGCCGAAGCCGATCGTCCCTTGCAGGGTCGCCGCCACCAGGCTCACCGCGCCGGCGGCGAGCAGAGCGCCCAGAGCCAGCATTGATTCTCGGTCAGGCCACGGCGCGCGCGCAGGCGGCCTCGGCGAAGCGGCGCGCGGCGTCGCGCGCCTGCTCGACGCGCGTGATGCCACCAGCGCTGCGCCCGGCCGGCGCGACGGGGTTTCCTCGGGGATCGGTCGGGCCGAAGACGAGCGGCGCGTCGATTCGGGCGTAGAGAGAGAGGGCGGTCACGAGCACGGGCGGTCCTCCGTCGGTGGACGCGCCGTTGTAGCCGCGCACCGGCCAAAGCGCCAGCGGGTGGGGGCTCGCGGGCGGTCAGGCCGAGGAGGGGCCATGGGAACGTCGGCTCGCCCACACCACGGCGACCACGCCCAGGCAAACCGCCATGTCCGCCACGTTGAAGACCGGCCAGTGATGCAGGTGGATGAAGTCGACCACGTAGCCTCGGGCGAGGCGGTCGAGCAGGTTGCCGATCGCGCCGGCCAACAGGACCGCCAGCCCGGCCTGCAGCAGGATCGGGGCGGTGCGGGCGCGCGCGAAGGCCCAGCCGATGCCGACCGCCATCGCGAGGCCCAAGGTCAGGATCACCAGGCGCCGGGGCTCGGGCGGGATGGCGCGCAGCAGGCTGAAGCCCACGTCGTGGTTCTGCGTGTAGTGCAGGTCGAGCACGCCGGCGACGAGCTCGATCGGGGCGCGCTCGGCCAGCCGCGCCTCGGCCACGGCCTTGGTGGCGTGATCACACCCGACCACCCCCAGCACCAGGCCGAAGAGGGCGATTCGAATCGGACGCATGGCCACGAGCATGGTGACGACCTCCCGCGGGCGGGAACCGCGCCCCGCCCGCCCGGTGTTCCATCGCCGCGTCGGGCGGCTACCAGCGCAGGGTCAGCGCCGCGGCCGCACCCTGACCGTCCGCCGTCGGTCCCGCCGAGAGGGCGGCGAGATCGCGGGCGAAGCGCTGGGAGCGCGCCTCGGCGAAGAGATCGAAGACCAGGATGACCGCCGCCTCGCCGGCCAGCGCCAACCCCAGGCCCAGCGTGAAGTCGTCGTCCTGTCCGAAGCCCAAGCCCGCGGCGACCAGTCCGCCGCCGATGACCGCGATCTCGGCAGCCTCCAGCCACGTGAAGGTCGCGTTGACACGCTCGATGCGCTGCGCCTCGGCCGCGAGGGTGGCGGCGCGATCGGACGCGAGGCCGGCCTTCAGATCGGCCACCTGGCCGTCGGTGCGCAAGATGAGCACGGTCGCCACGATCAGTTCGACGGCCCCCACGCCCAGCAAGGGCCACGCCGCGCCTGCGGCCAGGTCGTCGTTGCGCGTGAGGAGCCAGACGCCCACGCCGGCCGACTCGAGCCCCGCGGGCAACACCGACCAACCGGCTGCCTTCTCGCCTGCGAAATAGCGATCGATCGCCTCGGCGGCTGGTTCGACGGCCAGCTCGACGCCTGCCTCGGCGGCGGGCTCGACGGGCGCCTCGGCGGCGGGCTCG
>CALBMW010000015.1 GCA_937896275.1 uncultured Myxococcales bacterium | reverse complement strand
CGCCCCGAGCCCCCGCGAGAGCGCCAACGCCTGGCGTCGCTGGTCGGGGCTCAGGTTCGCGTTGCGGCTGCTCATCGCCAGTCCATCCGCCTCGCGCACGATGGGGTGGCCCACGATCTCGACCGGCAGATCGAGGTCCCGCGTCATGCGCCGGATGATCGCGAGCTGCTGGTAGTCCTTCTCGCCGAAGACCGCGAAGTCGGGCTCCACGATGTGGAACAGCTTGATGACCACGGTGCAGACGCCGGCGAAGTGGGTCGGACGGTCGCGCCCGCACAGGGGCCCCGCCAGCGCCGGCACCTCGACGCGCGTGGCGGCGCCGGGCGGGTACATCTCGGCCGCAGACGGCAGGAAGACCGCGGCGTTGCCGGCCTCGGCGCACTTCCGAAGATCCCCCTCGAGATCGCGTGGATAGCGGTCCAGATCCTCGTTGGGGCCGAACTGGGTGGGGTTGACGAAGATGCTGGTGACGAGGCGGGCGCCGCGCTCGCGGGCGGCCTGCATCAGCGCCAGGTGGCCCGCGTGCAGGAAGCCCATCGTGGGCACGAAGCCGACGGCCTCGCCCCGCGCGCGCCGCGCCCGCGACCAGGCGCGCGCCTCGACCTTGGTGCGCAGCAGCTCCATCTCAGCGCCGCTCCATCCCGGTCAGTGGCTGTGGCGCGCCGTCGGGAAGTCGCTCGTCCGCACCTCGCGGGCATAGTTGCCGACCGCCTCGACCACGCGCTGGTGCAGGTTGTCGAACTTCTTGAGGAACTTGGGGTTGAAGGCGTCGTTGAGCCCCAGCAGGTCGTAGAGCACGAGCACCTGCCCGCTGCACCCGATGCCCGCGCCGATGCCGATCGTGGGGATGCTCAGCTCGGCGGTGACCTCGGCGGCGAGCGGGGCCGGGATGCCCTCGAGCACCACGGCGTAGGCGCCAGCCTCCTGAAGGCAGCGCGCGTCGTGCTTCAGTCGCTCGGCCGCGCTGGGCGTGCGCCCCTGGATCTTGTAGCCGCCGAACTGGTGCACGGACTGCGGGGTCAGCCCCAAGTGGCCCATCACCGGGATGCCGGCGGTGGTCATGCGGTGGACGGCCTCGGCGAAGGGCTCACCGCCCTCGAGCTTCACCGCCTGGACCGCGCCCTCCTTCATCAGGCGGGTGGCGCTGCGCAGGGCGTCGTCGACCGTCGTCTGATAGCTGCCGAAGGGCAGGTCGCCCACCAGGTGCGGTCGGCTGCAGCCCCGGGCCACGGCCCGGCAGTGGTAGATCACGTCGTCCAGCGTCACGGGCAGGGTGTGCTCGTGGCCCTGGATCACCATGCCCAGGGAATCGCCGACGAGGATGGCGTCCACGCCGGCCTCCTCGACCAGGTGGGCGAAGGTGGCGTCGTAGCAGGTGACCATGACGATCTTCTCGCCGTCCTGGCCCATGCGGCGGAGGGTGCAGGTGCTCTTGCGCTTGCTCATGCGCGGGGCCCTTTCGTCCCGGGTCGCTCGACTCCAGGCGTTGGGTTTGGCGGTACGCCCGGCCGACCCACCCGATGGGATGCAGCCCCCGTCTGCGCAGGTGGCCGCTCCCGGCATGGCGCCGTGGCGCGCGCAAGATAGCACAACGCCCACGGCCTCGCGGTATCCTGCGCCGATGCGACCTCTCGCCCACCTCCTGGTGACAGGGCTCTGCGCACTGTCGGCGTTCGCGCTGTCGGCGTTCGCGCTGTCGGCGTTCGCACTGTCGGCGTTCGCACTGTCGGCGTTCGCACTGTCGGCGTTCGCGACCGGCTGCGGCGCCGATCCGCGGGCGCCCGGCCCGCCCGCCCCCACGCTGGTCGACGGCGAGGCGGTGTACCCGGTGCGCTTCAACCCCCCACCCTGCCTCACCGAAGGACCCGAGGTCAGCGTCGAGGTGGCCACGCCGTCGGGCTGGGAGCGCGTGGCCCTCGAGGACGCCGACGAGGACACCCCGCAGGTGCGCACGCTGCTCGCCGACTTCGCGCGGGCCCCCGGCGATGTCCGGCAGGTGCGCGCCAAGCTGACCAACCAGCTCCGCCCCTACGGACGCCAGCACGTCGCCCGGGTCCTCCGCCTCATCGAGCTCGATCCGCCGGACGAGGCCCCGCCCTAGGCGCTCCTACGGGCCGTCCAGGAACGTGCAGATGTCCGGGAGCACGTCGCCCAATGTCCCGGCGGCTCGCACATCGCGACCGCGTGGCCGTCGCGCCCCAGGCGCTCGCCGCGGTACCCATCGAGACCCCCTGGCGTACGCCCGCGTCGATCTCGTGCCGGACGCGGACGGCATGCCGCGCGTGCTCGAGCTGGAGCTCGCCGAGCCTTCGCTCTTCTTGGGTCATGCCCCCGGCGCCGCCGAGCGCCTCGCGGACGCGCTCGTCGCCGCGGCACACGGCGCCGGCGCTGCGGCTGCGGCGAGGCCGAGCCCGAGGCGCTAATCGCCCAGCAGCAGGCCGCGCACGCGGACCTTCTTGATGCGCGCCGCGCGGGCGAACTTCAGCGCCGTCCGCGCGTGCTCCCGAGCGATGGCCACCGCGCACGTCTTGTCCATCAGGTCGATCCGGCCGATGGCCTCCGACGGGATGCCGCCCTCTTTGACGAGGGCCCCGAGCACGTCGGCCTTGCGCAGCTTGTCCTTGCGCCCGGCCAACAGCATCAGCGTCCGGTTCGGCGGCTTCAGGAAGTCCAGCTTGCCGCCGGTCTTGAGCCGGGGCCCTCGCACGATCCGCTGACCCATGAACGCCTCGACGCGCTCCAGACGCTTCTGCTCCGCGGGTGAGGCGACGATGCTCAGCGCCAGGCCCAGCTCGCCGGCCCGCCCCGTCCGACCGATGCGGTGGAGGTGGCTCTCGGCGTCCCGCGAGAGCTCGAAGACGATCACCGCCGGCAGCGCGGGGATATCGAGGCCTCGGGCCGCCACGTTGGTCGCCACCAGCACGCTGGCGCTCCCGTGGGCGAACTGCAGCAGCACCTCGGTGCGATCCCGCTGCTCCATCTCGCCGTGCAGCGCGAGGGCCACGGCGCCCAGGCGCGTCAGAAAGGCCGCCAGCGCGTCGCAGTCGCCGCGCGTCTCACAAAAGACCAGCGTCGACTGCGGGCGGTAGGTCGCGAGGAGGTCCGCGACGGTCTGCTGGCGATCACCCGGCCGACACTCGAAGAGGAGCTGCCGGAGCTGCTCGGGGGCGACCCGGGACTCGACCGAGACGAACTCGGGCGTGCGCTGCACCTGGTCGCGCAGCCGCGCGATCTCATCGGGGAACGTGGCCGAGAACAGCAGCGTCTGACGGTCCCGTGGGCAGGCGCGGACGATGGCGCGCACCTGATCGATGAAGCCCATCTCGAGCATGCGGTCGGCCTCGTCGAGCACCAGCACGCTCAGCCGCGACAGATCGAGGCTGCGCTTGCGCAGGTGGTCGCCGACGCGCCCCGGCGTGCCCACGACGACCTGGCTGCCGCCGGCGAGAGCCTGGGTCTGATCGCGGCCCGGCTGCCCGCCGCAGACCGTCAGGATTCGCATGTTCGGCAGGCGCTGGGCGAGGCGCCGAAGCTCGGCGGCGACCTGCTCGGCGAGCTCGCGCGTCGGGCAGAGGACGAGCGCCTGCGTGACGGGCAAGTCGGCGTCGAGATCGTTGAGCAGGGCCAGCCCGAAGGCCGCGGTCTTCCCGCTGCCCGTCTTGGCCTGCCCGGTCACGTCGATCCCCGCCAGCATGAGGGGCAGCGCGCGGGCCTGGATGGGCGTCATCTCGGTGAAGCCCACCTGGTCGAGCGCATCGAGGAGCTCGGGGCGGAGGTCAGCGGTGTCGAAGGTGGTCGGCATGCGCCCGCATAGCACGAAAGGGGGCGCCGGGGACCGCCCTCGATCGTCGGCCCATGACCCTAGGCCTCCGCCGAATGCAGGAATCGGACGATCGTGGTAGGAGTTCACCGGGCCTCACCGGGGGGTGACGACATGCAATGGTTGTCCGGTATCGTCGCTCGGCTGCTCGCGTGGGTCGGCGCCCTCGCTGTGCTGCCGGGCGCGCTGCTCCTGGCAGGCCGCGCGGAGGCGGCGCCGGCCGCGGGCCTTCAAGAGGGGCGCCGCTTCACCACCGTCTTCACCGAAGACATCGACGCGAGCGCGCAGTCCACGTCCTCCGCCGAGCTCGCCCTGGTAGGCCGCCTGCGGACGGCGGGGGTGCGCTTCGTGGATGAAGCCCAGAGTCGGCGCATCCGATCGGCGACCGACGCGGGCTTGCTCATCGACGGCCAGATCTCGCCCGTGATCACGTCGCTGGACGCCGACGTGATCATCGCCGGCGTCTGCCACGTCACCCGGCTGCACAGCGATCTGTTGGGCGATCAGGCGGCGCGCTATGACGCGCAGCTCGAGGTCAAGGTCCTGGCCGTCGACACCGGCGAGGTGCTCGCGGCCTTCCGCACGCGCGGATCCGCGCTCGATCTGGTGGCCACCCAGGCGGCCTCCACCGCAGCCCAGCACGCGGCCGAGGAGGCCGCCGACCGCATCCTCCGCGACGTCGTCCCGCGGGTCGCGTCGACACTCCTCGAGGTGACCATCGAGGGCACGCCCAACGTGACGGCGTTGGAGCAGGTGGTGGTGCGGCTCGAGGCCATCGACGCCGTCCGCGAGGTGAGGACGCTGCAGAGCGGTCGCGGGTTGTCGAAGCTGGCGCTCTCGGTGGACGGCGCCGACGCGCGCGCGCTGGCCGTGGCGCTGGACTCGACCCCGGGGCTGGGCCTGTCCGTGTTCGGCTACACCGACCGGGCGATCAAGGCGAGCTGGGAGTCGGCGCGGGCGCTGCGGTTCACGCTCGTCCCGGGCAGCTTCACGCCGCGCGGCGGACGGTCGCGGGCCGGGCGGGGCGCGTTGCTGGCCGAGGTCGTGGCGACGGCGCTCTCGAACGTCGCCTTCCTCGAGCCGGGCGCTACCGGT
Organism: uncultured Myxococcales bacterium; assembly: GCA_937896275.1. GTDB lineage: Bacteria > Myxococcota_A > Bradymonadia > UBA7976 > UBA1532 > JACKDN01. The sequence continues at coordinate 1,762 of CALBMW010000015.1, read as the reverse complement.
CGCGCCGTGTCCCTCAGTGACAAGCCCGCCGCGTGGACCGACGCGCTGCGGCGCCTCGGCGTCCCGGCGGATCACGCGATGTTGCTCCTGGGCCGCTTCGGCGAGGGACCCGAGGGTGTCCACGTCGAGGCGCGCGTCGTCGCGGCCGCCACGCAGCAGGTGCTGGTGACCGCCCAACGGGCCTGCCCGAAGGGGGGCCTCGAGACCTGCGCCGCGGAGCTCGGCGATGAGCTGGCGCGGGCCCTGCCGAAGGCCGTCCTGAGCAACCGTCGCCTGCTGGGCGCGGCCGGCGCCACCCCGCGGCCTGCCGCACCGGGATCGCCCGCGCGCCCCCTCGAGATCGAGGCGGTCGCCGTGCAGCCGGTCTTCCCCTCGCGCCTCTCCGCATACCTGCGGCAGCCCCTGGGGGTCGTGCGCGTGCGCAACCGAGGCGCCGAGCCCATCGAGCGGATCAGCGTGCGCGCGCAGCTGGCGGGCTTCGCGCCGACGCCCGTGGATCAGGTGATCGACCGCATCGCGCCCGGCGCCACGGTGGACGCCCCGCTCACGCTCGTGCTCGATCGCGACGCGCTCGTCGCGCACGACGAGAACCGCCCGGCGGTCCTCACGGTCGAGTTGACCTACGCGGACGGGGACTTCCAGATCAGCCAGCGCCGCGCGGTGCCGGTCGTCGTCTACGACCGAAACACCATCGACTGGTCCGAGCCGAGCTCGGTGGCCGCCTTCGTCACCTCGGGCGCCGACGGGATCGCGGGCCTGGCGCAGCGCTTCGCCCGGGCGGTCCCCGATGCGGATCGCGCCGATCCGCTGGCCTTGCCGGTGGCGCTGTTCGCCGGCCTCGGCGCCTTCGATCTGCGCTTTCGGCCGGACCCGGCCAACCCCTTCGCCGCGAAGGCGCTCGACGACGTTCAGTACCCGCGGCAGACCCTGGCCACGGGCGGCGGCGACTGCGACGACCTGGCGGTGCTCTACGCCGCGGTGGCCGAGGCGGCGGGCCAGCGCACGGTCCTGCTGGTCGCGCCGGACCACGTCTTCGTCGCCGTGCGCGTCGGCCTGCCCCAGCAGAGCGGGTGGCGGTTGTCTTCGGACGACGCCCGACTCCTGCACCACGACCGGGCGCTGTGGGTCCCGCTCGAGCCGACGCTGATTGGAGCCTCGTTCGAGGCGTCGTGGGCGCGGGGCGCCGAGCTCCTGGCGCATTGGGGCGGCCGCGACGGCGCGCTGCGGATCGTCGACGTGCGCGAGGCATGGGGGACCTATCCGCCGGTGGATCTGGCGCGCGAACAGGTGCCGGCGGGACGCGCCGATCTCGACGCGGTGAGGCGCGCGACGGTCGAGCAGCTCGAGGCGCTCCGCCTGCGCTACCGCGACGCCGCCGAGGCCGTGATCGCGCGGCTCGGTCAAGGGCCGATGAGCGCCGCCGATCTGGATCGAAAGGGCCGGGCGCTCACCATGCTCGGCAGGCTGCCGGCCGCACGGGAGTCCTTCACCGAGAGCGCACGGCTGGCGCCCGATCCCGCGCGACCGCTCAACAACCTGGGCAACCTGCTGCTGATCTCGCGCGCCGTGCCCGAGGCGCGCGCGGCCTTCGCGCGCGCGCTGGAGCACGCCCCGAAGGACGCCGAGCTCCACTTCAACGCGGCGCTGGCGGCGCTGGCGGCGGGCGACGAGGCCGACTTCGACCAGCACGTGTTCTCCTGCCTGGAGCACGGCGGCGACCAACTCGTCGAGGCGCTCGCGAGCGGCGGCGCCGACGGCGGGG
>CALBMW010000014.1 GCA_937896275.1 uncultured Myxococcales bacterium | reverse complement strand
GCACGAGCTTCACGCTCACCTTCGCCGCCGCCACCCGCGCCTGCGTGATCGCGTCGCGCGCCACCACCGACACGTCGAGGGCCTTCTTCTCGGCGGCAAAGCCCGTCGGCCCGCGCAGGCCCACGTAGAAGGCGGCCGGGTGCACCGGGAAGCTCGCGCGGCCCGCGACCACCTGTCGGTCGACGTCCGTCACCGAGGCTTCGACGGTGTAGGTGCGCGGTCCGTCGTCGGGCACGTCCGCGGGACCCGCCTTGACCTCGAAGCGCCCCGCGTCGTCCAGCGTCCACTCGCCCCCGGCGATGTACTCGCCCCCGCTCCCTTCCTCTTCCCACCAGGGCAAGTGCTTCCCGAACACATAGCCCTGGTCGTCCTCGGGCGTGAAGGTGCCGCGCGCGGCGCTCAGCGACCACTGCACGCCGGCCCCGCTCATCGCCGCGCCGAACAGGTAGCGGCCCTCGATCACCGCCTCGACCGGTTCGCCCGCGAAGCGTTGATCGCGCAGCGGGCTGACCTCGACCAGGAACGAGGGCGCGCGGAACTCCGCGACCCGAAAGGACGTCGTCCACGAGAGGTCGGTCGAGGCATCTTGCACGGTGAGGGAGTAGGACCCCAGCCGCCCGCCCGCCGGCAGATCGAAGGCCGCGTCCACGCCGCCGAAGGCGCTGGTCCGCCCCGCGATCCTGGCCACCGTTTCACCTTGTGAATCAAAGACTTCCACGTCCACCGCGCGATCGGCGGGCGTTCGCAGCGCGCCCAGGCTGCGCTCGCGCAGGATGCCCTTGACGAAGACCTTCTCGCCCGGCCGGTAGATGCCTCGATCGGTGAACACCATGCCGGCGGCGCTCGGCGGCTCGGCCTCCCACGCGCTGTCGGCACCGAAGCGATAGGGACCCAGCTCCCAGGCGTCGTCCAGCGTCGCGAGGGCCTCGTCGTCCCCCGCCCTGACGCGCGCCATCAGGAAGGGCACGCCATAGCGGACGTCGTCCTCGGGCAGGCCCAGCTTCGCCACGCCCGGCAACGGCGCCACGCCGTCAGCCCCGGTCGTCGACCGTGCGCGCTCGATGCCCTTCTCGTCGACGAGCACGACCAAGGCGTCGGCCACCGGCGCGCCGTCGTCCAGCCTCCAGACCCAGAGCGCCCCGTTGGTCGGCGACATCTTGATGAAGGTGCCCAGGTTGGTCACGCTGGCCACCGTGGTCTGGTAGCGGAAGCCGTTCTCCCCGTCGGGCTCGCGCACCCGCACCACGGCCATGCTCCCGGAGCCGCGGACGCCGGCCCCGCTCAGCTCGATGGGATCACGACGGCGCTCGTTGGGCTGCCGCACGAAGTCGAAGAACGGACGGTACTGAATCCCCGGGGGCGCGTCGTCGCGATAGGGCTGCCGAATCCAGGGCAGCGCGGCGATGGGATCCATGCGCAGCACGCCCACGTCGGCGCCCACGGCGTTGACCGACGTGATCGGCAGCACCGGCCTCGCCGATCGCTCCACGGTCACGTTGCCGGTCATGAAGGTGAGGAAGGGCTCGAAGTTGCCCGTCCGATAGTCGCCCGCGAAGGGGGCGATCTGTTGCTGGCCGAACTTGTCGGACAGGCCGCTGACCTTCACGGTGTACTGGCTGGCCGGCGTGAAGGCGCCATAGAGCGTCCACTCGCTGCTCTCAGCCTCTTCGTCGTCGGGCCAGCGCAGCTCGACCGGCGGCTCGACGCTGAGCGCCTTCTTGAGCGCGCCCAGCGTCACGGGGTTGCTGAAGGTCAGCGTCATCGGGCCCACCGGGCACTCGCCATACCAGGTGCGGCAGGTGACGCCCGCCACGCTGAAGGCGCCGTAGGTGTTGAACTGCCACTGGGGGGCCTCGGTGGGAGGCAAGGGGCCCGCGGCGCTGCGCAGCACGCCCGTGAAGACCATCCGGTAGGCGGAGCCCACGTCGAGCGCGCGCCCGGACTTCAACTGCACCTCCACCCGCCGGTCGTGCGCGTCGGCGCCCTTGTCGTCGGCGAGCGCCTTCATCCCGACGAGCTGGGACGGGATGTCTCCCGACGGGCCGCGGAAGACGACGCCGCGCTCGACGGACTCCGCCGTCGGCCGCTGATCGAAGGTCACCGTGAAGGTCTGGTCGGGCCGCACCCAGCGCGCGCTGTTCCAGGCGTTGACCGGATCGCCAGTGAGCGGGTGCATGCGCGGCGTCTCGAAGCCATAGGTGTGATCGGCGGCCAGCGTGCCGCCGTCCTTGGCGCGCAGCCCCGACAGCACCTTGACCGTGAAGGCCGTCGACAGCGGCAGCGGCTTGGTGGGCTCGAAGCGAATCGTGGTGCTGCCCAGCCAGGCCCACCGGCCGGCGACGTCCGGCGTGACGATGGCCACGGTGGGGCCCTGACCCCGATCGCCCAGGGCGCGCACGGGCGCGCTGAAGGTCACCGAGGGCTGCACCTCACCGTCGATGGGGCCCACGGGCAGGCCCGCCACCACCCGCAGCGGCTCGCTCGAGCCCGTGGCGCTCAGGGCCGGCGCCGCCGGCTCGGCCGACGCGACGTTCGGCGGCGGCGCGTCGGCCCCGATGACCGTCGCCATGCCGAGGACCGGCGCGACCACCGTGGAGGGCTCGGGCGTCTCCCGCGCGGGTGTCGGGCCCTCTTCCGTGGGGTGCCCGGCAGCGGGCGGCGTGGTCAGGGCCGGCTCGTCTTCCTTGCACGCGCCGAGGCCGACCGACACACCGAGTGCCAAAACCATGAACCACGCCCGTCCGTGCATCGTGCACCTCCGGGCGGCATCGTTTCGCGGCGGCGCCGCACTGTCAATCGATGTGCCGACCCCGGCGCCCAGCGTTCAGGGATCGACGGTCACGTCCACCGTCGGCCAGCAGGCGTCGCCGTCGACGTTGTCGGGCGTGCACGCGGGCAGCGGCGATCCGCCCAGCACGGCGCAGGCGCCGGTCGGCCTGATCCCGAGATCGGTCGGGACCACGCGCAGCGCGTAGTCCACGCGATCCTGGTCCGGCGCGAAGCTGTCGGCGCCCACGCGCACCAGGGCCATGCCATCCGAGGCCCCGCCGCGCAGGTTCACGCACTGCACGTCGCCCTCGGGCACGGCCGCTGCGGCCATTGCCTGCCCGCTCACGTCGAGGCGCAGGGCCCCGTCGCGGGCGCGGTCGAAGCGGACGAAGACCGTGCGATCCTCGCCGGCGGGCAGATCGATGCCATACCAGTCGCCGCCCACGCGCTCGTCCTGACAGATCCAGGCGTCGCAGATCGCGGTCCCGCCCGCGCCCAGGGGCGTGGCCAGCACGGGATCGTCGTTGAGGCGCCCGCGCTCTTGCCAGTCCGGCTGACAGGGTGCCGGCGGCGTCACGCTCACCGCCACGCGGTAGCCCTGCTCGGGCCCGATCCGCGCGCGGCTGACCCGCACCAGCCGGCGCCCCGGAAGATCGCCGCCGCGCGACCGGGCGATCATCTCGACGCCCAGCTCCGACGCCGAGGTCGCGATGGCGGCCGTGCACCGCCCGTCGAGGCAGGCCGCGCCCTCGCCGCACTGCACGTCGAACAGACAGATGTCGGCCCCCTGGGCCTGCGCCGGGTACAGCGCCAGATCCAGATCGGCGCCCAGCGTGTCGTCTTCGGCCTGCACCATGACGCACACGCGGCTGCCCGCCTGAGCGATGTCGAAGCGATACCAGTCAACGTCCTCGGGGCTACTGCACAGCAGGCCATCGGCCACGAAGCGCTGGCCGGCGCTGACCACCGGCAGCGACGTGGCGTTCTCGCCACGGTCGTTGCGCTCGGCGCGCTCGGCCTCGTCCGCGCTGCACACCGCGCTCGGCACCAGCACCTGCATCCGCGCCCGGTACTCGACCGCCGAGGCCTCGTCGGCCGGCCGAACGCGCAGGTACCAGTCCTCGTCTCCGAAGGCGCCGTTGGCCGGCGCGACGCGGAAGCTGTGCCTCACGGTGTTGCCGATGACCTGGGCGGGCAACTGGAAGGACGGCGCGCGGTCCAGATCGCCCTCGGCGAAGAGATCGACCAGCATGCGCGGGGTCCCGGCCACCGCGTCGACCTGCACCTCGATGCCGTCGTCGGGCGAGACGTGCACCACGAACCAGTCCGGCGAGCCGCACAGCGTCCCCGTGTAGCCCGTCTCGTCACCGGCCCCGCGGAAGGCCTGTGCGGGCGCGTCGTCGGGCTCGCGCGCGTCGGGAAAGCAACCCGGCACAGCCGGCGCGACGGCGATCTGCAAGGCGTAGGGCGTGCGCAAATCCGGTGTGTCGGCGCCCACTTGCACGAGGTACCGCCCGGCGGGCACCGCGGCACCAGCCGCCGGGTACTCGACCCGCGCCTCGCCCTCGATGGGGGCCTCGAGGCGCTCGCCGGTCACGCGCAGTCCCAGCGGACCGTCGGTCTCGAGATCGACGCGGAAACGCTCACCCTGCAGCAGATCGAGCGCATACACGTCGGCGTCGCGCCCGCAGATCACTCCGCCGTCGACGCGGGCGCGCGCCTGGCCGCCCGCGCGCTCCAGCCGCACGACGGTGGCGTCCGCGGCCAGATCGTCGGGCTCGCGCGCGTCGTCCTCGCAGTCGAAGGCCTCGCCGCAGCGCCCATCGTCCTCGCAGCGTCGCTCCGCGCCGCAGTCCTCGTCGCCGGCGCACGGCAGCGAACAGACCCCGTCGTCGCAGAGCTGGAAGTCCGGGCAGTCGTCGTCCCCCGCGCAGGCCCGCGGTCCACAGTCGTGGGTGCCGCTGCTGCAGCTCTCGGCGCGGGGGCATGCGGCGGGATCGTCGAGGCGGCAGCCCTCGAGGCAGCGTTGATCGCTGGTGCGACACCAGGTGCCGACCGGGCACTGCCGATCGGTCGCGCAGCGCGTCGTGCAGGGGTCGTCGCGGCAGTCGTTTGCGTTGGGCACGGTGCCCGCGCAAGTGCCCTCGAAGACGAGCGAGCAGCCGTTGTCGGCGCAGCAGGGCACCTCGAGCCGGCAGGCGCGCGGGACGGGGTCGCAGGCCGAGGGCCGCCCGCCCTCGGGCGCGCAGTTGTCCGGGTCGAGGCGGCACCCCTCGATACAGGCGCCGCGCTGACAGAAGCGCGCGGGCGCGCAGTCGATGTCGCCCTCGCAGCTCGTCGGCGCGGCGTCGAAGTCGGGCAGGGGCGCCGCGTCCTCGACGAAGCCCCGATCCGGGCGTGGCCCGAGGTTGGCGTCCGACAGCAGCCCGTAGTCGATGGGCAGCAGCGGCCCCGGCGCAGGCGCGATGTCGAAGCACCCGCACAACATGGCGGCCAGGGCGAAGACCGGCGCGCGCCTCATGTCGCGGCCCCCGGCTGCCGCGGACACCGGGCGGGCGGGTCGAAGCGCAGGGGCTCACCGAAGACCCCATCGGCGAAGGCCCCATCGCGAAACACGGGCCGCCCGAGCAGCACGGTCATGACCGGCCAGCCGCGCAGCGTCCAGCCCTCGAAGGGCGACCAGCCCGCGCGCGATTGCAGCGCGTCCGCGCGCACGCTGCGGCTCACTCTTCGGTCCACCACGGTCAAATCCCCATCGGCGCCGAGCGCCAGGCGGCCCTTGCCCACCAGCCCATAGATGCGGGCCGGCGCCTCGCTCATCCATCGCGCCACGTGACGGATGCTGCAGCGCCCGTCATGCACCGCGTGCAGCATCAGGGGGACGGACAGCTCCACGCCGGGCATGCCGCTGGGCGCCTTGCCATAGGGCTGGGCCTTCTCGTCGAGCGTGTGGGGCGCGTGGTCGGTGGCGATGCACTGGATGGTGCCATCGAGCAACCCCGCCCACAACGCCCGCTGATGGCGCAGGTCGCGCACCGGCGGGTTCATCTGCAGGTGGGTGCCGAGGCGCGCGTACCACGACGCGTCGAGCCAGAGGTATTGCGGCAGCGTCTCGGTGGTGACCAGCCCGTCGTCCGGGCGGTCGCGCAGGAAGGCCACCTCGTCGGCCGAGCTCAGGTGCAGCACGTGCAGCCGCTTCTGGTGGCGGACCGCGAGATCGACCGCGCGCCGGGTCGCGATGAGGGCCGTCTGGGGGTCACGAATGATCGGGTGCAGGCCCGGATCGTCAACGCCGGGGTAGAGGCCGGAGCGCGCGCGCAGGCGAAGCTCGTCCTCGGCGTGCACCACGAGCGGCACCCGGGCGGCGGCGAAGTGGCGTTCGAGCGCGTCCTGCTCGTGCACGAGCAAGGTGCCGGTCGACGAGCCCATGAAGATCTTGATGCCCGGGACGCCGCTGGCGGCGGCCGTTTCGGCGACGTTGTCGGGCGTCGCGCCGAGGAAGAAGCCGAAGTGGGCGCGGCTGCGGCCCGTGGCGCGCGCGATCTTGTCCGCCACCGCGGCGGCGTCGATGGTCGGCGGGCGCGTGTTGGGCATCTCGAGGAAGGCGGTCACCCCGCCCGCGGCCGCCGCGCGACCCCCGGACTCGAGATCTTCCTTGTGCTCGGCCCCCGGCTCCCGGAAGTGCACCTGGGGATCGATGACGCCGGGCAGGACGGTGAGCCCGCGCGCGTCGACGATCTCGCCCACCGGCTGATCCACGTGGCCGATGGCTACGATCCGCCCGTCCCGAATCGCGATGTCACCGTCGATGACGCCCGTCGGGAGGACCAGCTCGGCCCCCCGGAGCGTGATGTCGCCCCCCATGCGAATCCTCCCGCGCGAACGGCGCTCAGCGTGCGGCACCAGCGGGGACG
>CALBMW010000013.1 GCA_937896275.1 uncultured Myxococcales bacterium | reverse complement strand
GACCACCGAGAAGGTGCTGATCAGGAACAGGCCGATGTCCTTCATCAGCCGCACTTCCTCGTGCAGCGAGGCGGAGCTCACGGCGAGCGTCAGCCCCAGCATGGCGATGGCGAACAACACCAGGCTGGCGAAGATTCGGTTGCGAATGGCCTCGCGGAAGGTGTTGAGCGCGATGGCGATGATCTGCGTCACGCTGGCTCCCCCCCCTGCGCCCGGGCCACGAACACCTCCTCGAGCGATCGCCGCTGCGGCGTGACGCTGATCAGCCGAGCGCCCGCGGCGACCGCGTGGGCCACGAAGGGCGTGACCGCGTCCTCTGACGTGAGCGCGAAGCTCCAGCGGGCGCCGATGTGAGTGGTGTCGCTGGCGTCGGCGCTCAGCCGCTCGGCGAGCGCGTCGTCGACCGCCGCGAGCACGACGTCCACCCGGTAGCTCGGCGCGTCGAGCAGATCGGTCAGCGGCCCTTCGCTCACCACTTTGCCGCGGACGACGATCCCCACCCGATCGCAAATCATCTCGACGTCCTGCAGGATGTGGCTCGAGAAGAACACGGTCTTGCCGCGGCGCTTCAGGTCGAAGATCACGTCCCGCACGTCTTTGCGGCCCATCGGATCGAGGCCGCTCATCGGCTCGTCGAGGACCACCAGATCGGGGTCGTTGATCAGCGCCTGCGCGATCCCGATGCGCTGAACCATGCCCTTCGAGAAGCGCCGCAGCGGGCGGTCGATCGCGTAGGTCAGGCCCATGCGCTCGATCAACTCCAGGGAACGGCTGCGGCGCGTCCGCGCGTCGAGCTTGAACAGGCGCCCATAGAAGTCGAGGAACTCGAGGGGCTTGAGGTGATCGTAGAAGTAGGGGTGCTCCGGCAGGAAGCCAAGGCGCGCCCTCGCCGCGCGGTCGCCCAGCGGACGCCCGAGCAGCGTCCCGGTGCCCGCCGTCGGGGCGATCAGCCCCATCATCATCTTCATGGTGGTGGTCTTCCCGGCGCCGTTGGGCCCGAGAAATCCATAGATTTCACCGGTCTCCACGGTGAGCGTGAGCCCGCGAACCGCCTCGACGCGGTGCGCGATGCCCTTGACGCCCAGGCGGGGCGCCAGCCACCGAAAGCCGGGCAGTGAACCGATGAAGCCGAGGTCGAAGGTCTTGACGAGCCCTTCGACCGACAGCGCTGGGTTGCTCATGGAGGGCGTCCGACCGATCAGACCGCAGGGAATCTCGCAAACCGAGGGCGCGAATGCAACAGGCTGGCCGGATCCTTGCGTTCGCGTGCTGGACCGATCAGGATCCCGCGGTGGTGCGGCGGCGTGGAGGTGGCGTGCAGCAGAGGGGCGAACCGGGCGGGGCGACGGGTCGGCATCTGCGCTGGGCGCTGGCCGTCGCGCTGCTCACCGTCCTGGTCTGGTCGCCGTCGCTGTCCGGCGAGTTCGTCTGGGACGACGTCAGCAACCTCGTCGACACCGACCGCCTGCGCGCCCCCGGCGCCGTGCTCGAGGCGTTCCGTCACGACGCCATGTGGTCGGCCGGCGCCGAGCAGGCCGCCGTCGCGACCTACAGGCCGCTGGCGCTGGCCTCGTTTGCGCTCGACTTTCAGCTCCACGGCCCCGGGCCGCTGGGCTTCCACATCAGCAGCGTCCTCCTGCACGCCCTCGCCGCGGCCCTGCTGTTCCTGTTCTTCGCCCGTTGGACCCGCGGCCCGGCCGTGGCCTTCGGCCTGGCGGTGATCTGGGCCGTTCACCCGACCGCGGCCGAGGCGGTGGCTTGGATCAACGGTCGCTCCGAGGTGCTGGCCTTCCTGTGCGGCATCTCGGCTGCGCTGGTCGTCTCCCGCCCAGGCCTGGGGGTCGGTCGCCTGCTGGCCGCCGGCCTGCTGTTGCTGCTGGCGCTGTGCGGCAAGGAGACGGGCATCATCTTCGTGCCGGTCACGGTGTGGCTGGCGGGCGAGGCCGACGGGCGCGCGGCGCCGGGCCGGCCGCTGCTCGAGCGCGTCCACTGGCCGATGGCGGTGTCCGCGGTGGCGGCGCTGGGCGCCTATTTTCTGCTCCGCGATCAGGCCCTGACGGGCGGCGCCGCGGCGGGCATGGGCCACGCGCCGCAGGCCGTGATGGCGTTGCCCGCGGTCTGGGCGCGCGCCCTGCAGGCGGCGATCATGCCCCTGGATCGGGCGGTGGTGCACCTTCACCTGTGGCTGCTCGAGATGCCCTCGCCCGAGCGGGTGGCCTATGGCGCCGCGGCGGCCCTCACCCTGGCCATCGTGGGCGCCGCCTGGTGGAAGGGCGAGCGCGTGGCGGCGGTCGCGCTGCTCTGGTGGCTCGGATCGCTCACGCCGGTCGCGTTGGTGGTGGTGAAGAGTTGGCCGGGGCTCTATCGCTGGCTGTACGTCGGCCTGCCGGGGCTGCTGCTGGGCGCCTGGCTGCTGGCGCTGCACCGCATACCGGGGCGCGCGCTGCGCCTCATCTTCTTCTCGGTGGCCGGCCTGCTCACCCTGCAAACGCAGCGCGCGATCGCTGTCTGGCATGATGACGGCGCGCTGTGGATGCAGATGATCGAGGAGCAGCCCGACGAGGCGTTCGGCTACATCGGCCTGGGAAGCTACGTGCTCTACAGGGGCCAGCGCGACCTCGCCCGCGAGCTGCTCGAGAAGGCCATCGCCCTCACCCCGCGCCGCCCCGAGCCCTACTTCCTGATGGCCTCGCTGAAGATCGACGAGGGCGACTGCGAGGGTGCCTGGAAGGCGGTCGCGTCGCGCGTGAGCACCGACATCATCCCCGCGCACCTCATCGGTCAGGTAGCGCGTTGCTTCGAAGGGAGGGGAGACCGCGCCCCCGCCATCAGCCTCTATCGGCTCTGCGCTCCGCGCTTCGCGCCCTGCGGCGATCGCCTGCGCGGCATGAACCCCCGGGAAGGCGAGGCGGGTGGGCCGTAGCCTCTCCATCGTGATGGCCGCCTACAACGAGCAGGACGCCCTGCCGGCATGCGTCGATCGCACGCTGGCGTTCCTGCGCGACCACGTCGACGACGGCGAGCTGATCATCGTGGACGACGGGTCGAGCGACGGGACGCCGGCCCTGATCGACCGGCTCGCCGACGCGCACCCGTGCGTGGTGGCGCTGCACCTCGAACAGAACAGCGGGATGGGCGCAGCGCTTCTGCGCGGCTTCGCGTCGGCTCGCAAGACGTGGGTGACGATCATGCCCGCCGACGGCCAGATCGACGCCTTCGATCTGCTGGCCTTCTTCGCGGTCGCAGAGGACGCCGACCTCGTGACTTCGCTCTACCGCAATCGGCAATACAGCGTGCGCCGCTGGGTGCTGTCGCTCGGGCTGCGCGCGCTCACCGCGGGCATCGTCGGCACGCGCGCCCGCACCGAGGGGATCTACCTGGTGCGCCGCGCGGTGCTCGCCGAGCTCAACCCCCGGTCGCACAGCTTCCTGCTCAACCTCGAGATCCCCATCCGCGCCAAGCGCGGCGGCTATCGGGTGCGCACCGTCTACATGAACGTGCACGCGCGGCTGGCCGGGGTGTCGAAGGCGACGAGCGCCCGCCGGATCAAGCAAACCTTCGTCGAGCTCTTCGCGCTGCGGCTGCAGATGGAGCGCGAGCGCCTGGGGCGGCGCCGTTGAGCGAGCCGACGCGCCCGAGCCCACCGGGCCGATGGGCCTGGCGACGCTGGCTGCCCCTCGCGGTGCGCGTGGTGGTGCTGGGGGCCATCGGCGTCTGGCTGTGGCGCGGGGCAGACCTCAGCGCCCTCGCGGACGCTCTCCGCCGCGTGCCACCGCTGACCCTGGCTGCCTGCTTCGGCCTCGGTCTCGTCAACGTCGTCAACGCCGGCTACCGCTGGCGCCTGCTCATGCGCGCCTTCGGCGCCGCGCCCCTGCCGTCCGTGCGGTCCTTGGTGCGGTTGATGGCGGTGGGCCTCTTCTACAACACCTACGTGCCGGGCTCGGTGGGCGGCGATGTTGTCCGTGGCGTGGTCTCTCGGCGCAACTTCGACACGGCCGCCGCCAGCTACGTGGTGGTGGCGCTCGAGCGCCTGATCGGCCTGTCGGCGCTGGGCCTCGTGTTTCTGGTGGGCCTCGCGACGGCGCCCCCGTTGCTCGACTATCGCGCCGTCGCGCCCTGGATTGGCGGGCTGGTGCTGCTGGGGGTGGGCATCCTGATCGCGGCCCGCGCCTCGGGCCGCCTGGCCGGCTGGTGGGGCCAGATTCCCCGGGTGAGCCGCGCCACCGATCTGGTGGTCGCCTTCGCCGTGTCCATCGTGGGGCACAGCATCAACATCCTGATGTTCTTCATGTTTGCTCGCGCGCTGGGCATCGGGGTGAGCCTGGCGACGCTGGCCGTGGTCACGCCGCTGGCCTTCGTGGCGGCCGTGCTGCCCTTGGCCATCGCGGGGATCGGTCCGCGCGAGGCGGCGCTGGTGGGCTTGCTGGGCATGGCCGGCGTGGAGGCGGCCGAGGCCCTCGCGATGTCGCTGGCCTATGCGGCGGTGCTGCTCGCCGTCGCCGGCATTGGCGGCCTGCTGCAGTTGCTGGGGGTGGGCCTCAAACTCGACTCCGATACCAGTAGATCGTCCGAAGGAGCCCCTCCTCCAGGTTGACCTTGGGGTCGAAGCCCAGAAGGCTGCGCGCCTTGTCGATGTTGGGGATGCGCAGCTCCACGTCGGTCCGGTCGATGGCCTGGTGCTCGATGGCGCTGCCCGACGAGGCGAGCTGCACGATCTGCCGGGCGAGGTGGTAGATCGTCAGGGTGCTGCGCGGGTTGCCGATGTTGAAGGCGTGGCCCACTGCGTTGGGCGCGTCGAGCGTGGTCAGCACACCGTCCACGATGTCGTCGATGTAGCACCACGAGCGGATCTGCGAGCCGTCTCCGTGCACGATGATCGGCTCGTTCCGGATGGCCCGCGAGATGAAGTGGTGCACGGCACCCTCGCCCACCTGCCGGGGGCCGTAGATGTTGAACGGCCGGATGCTCACGGTCGGCAGGCCGTATTGCTTGTGATAGCTCAGCGCCAGGTGCTCGGTGGCCAGCTTGGACACCGCGTAGGTCCAGCGGGCCTCGCCCACGGCCCCCAGGTTGGTGGCGTCGCCCTCGGTCACTTTGTAGGCGTATTGCCCGAAGACCTCGCTGGTGCTGAAGTCGACGAAGCGCTGACATCGCCCGCCATCGAAGGCCGCCTGCAGAGCGTGCATCGTGCCCAGCAGGGACACGCGCATGGTCAGCGTGGGGTTCTTCATCACCGTGTCGACGCCGGCGATCGAGGCCATGTGGACGACGACGTCGGCGTCCTGACAAACGGTCTCCATGGCCACCGGATCGAGCACGTCGCCTCGGATGAGCGTGACGTTGGGGTGGTCGAGCAGGGCCGTGCCGGTCAGGGCGTCCCGGTGCATGTTGTCGAAGAGCACGACCTGGTTGTGCTTGCACAACCGTTCGGCCAGCGAAGTGCCGATGAAGCCGGCGCCGCCGGTGATCAGGATGCGCGCGTCTTGGATCACGGTGTGTCTCCCGGTGTGTCGCTGGTCGGTGTGTCGCTGCCCGGCGCATCGCTGCTCGGCGCATCGCCTTCTGTCTCGGGTCCGTTGATCAGGGTGTGCCAGTCGACGTCCTGAATCTGGCGGGACGCCGGCTCGCCCATCAGCGCGAACATGGCGGGGCTGACGTAGGGCACGGTGGCCTTCCAGCCGGCCTCGAAGCGGTCCGCGGCCGCGGTGGTCGCGTCCTCGCCGAGCTCGGCCCGCATGACGGCGATGCGCTGGCGCCATGTCTCCTTGAGCTGCGGATCGGTCGCGGTCAGGTAAAGGTCGACCAGGTATTGCAGCGCGAGCTGCTGCTTGCCCAAGGACGTCGAGATGCCCGCGACGAGCTGCTTGAGGCGGTCCGGCGCGCCGCGGTTGGCGGCCGCCAGCTCGAGGTAGGCCAGGCCCTTCTCCTGCCAGCGCTTGCGCTCCTCCTCATCGGGGCTCTTCAGCTCGATGAAGTAGTTGATGCCGAGGCGGTAGGCCGCCTCGAAATCGCTGGGGTCGTTCTCCAGCGCCATCTCATAGAACCGATTCGACAACATCACGTTTTCATTGGTGAATCGTCGACCATACAGCACATTCGTGCCCGCCCAGTGGTAGACCTTCTGAAACGCTGGATCGAGCGCGATGATCTGGTCGAGGAAGTACTCGAGCCATTGGTATTGCCGGTCGCCCTCGAAGTGGTTCGCGAAGTACTCCAAGGTGCGCACCCAGATGACGTCGGCGGCCGCTTGGTCGTAGCCCAAGAACACCAACCGCATCATGCGGATATCGGGAACGTACAGCACCTCGGCGGTGGCGACGAGCGTGTCATTGGCGCGCTCGGACCTGCTCTGCAGGAGAAACAGCCGGTTCAGCGTGACCGTCGTCAGCAGCGCCGCCACCGCGATCGCCGCGCGTGAGCCCTTCGACAGCGTCATCGCTGCGTTCCGCGTACTGTCGTCAAGTCGGCCAATCCCAGCTCAACCCAATCGGCCTCCGCGGCCGTCGATCCTGCGGAGCGGCCGTATTCGACCTCACCGCGCGTCGCCGAGCAAGCACAGAGTCGCTGGACGGGGCAGAGTCGCTCGGCGAAACTGCAGGGATCGGTCGGAGGCACCCCACCTGGAGTGGGGGGGCCGCGTCCGGGCTGCCCTGCCGGGAGTAAGCGGTAGAAAAGGCGAAGCGCACCGCAGAAATACGAAAGGGGCCGACCCAGCAGGCCGACCCCTCGCGCAAGAGCGCCGTCAAGCGCAGAGTCGTCTCAGCAGGCCAGGGGTCGACTCACTCGAGTTCCTGGTTGCTGTAGAGGCCCGAACCACCCTGGATGTTGTTCTCCAGGTCGACCACGCCGACGCGCTCGAAGGTCGAGAGCACCGCGTCGCAGTTCAGGTTGCCCTCGGCGCGGGCGGTGAAGGCCGAGCCGGCGCCCGTGCCGCTGCCCACGTAGGTGTAGCGGTAGTAGAAGGGGTCGTCGACGGCGAAGTTCAGCGCCTGCCAGGTCGCGTCGTCCCACGTGTTCGAGTTGGGCCGGTACTTGGTCGAGCTGTTGCCGGCGCAGGTGATGGCCGCCCAGTCCGCCGGGGTGGACGCGCCGGCCGGGAACTGACGCTCGATGATCTGGCCGGTACGGGTGGCCTGCTCCTCGTTGTAGTAGGACACCGAGCTGTCATAGAGCTTGCGGATGTTCATGGTGGCTTCGGAGGTCTTCGACCGGCGGATGTACTTCATGAACGCCGGAATGGCCACTGCGGCCAGAATGCCGATGATCGCGACCACGATCATCAGCTCGATGAGGGTAAAACCCTTGACCTTGTTGCTCTGCAGCTTGCGCATCGACGAAACCCCTTAAGTTACTGTTCCCGGGAGGGTCATGTCCCCAACCCGACGGCCCCTCCCAAAGAACCGCCAAGCCGAACTCGTTGCCGCGACATCGCGGCAGGGAGCCGAGATCCATCGTCTCCCTCAACAGAACCGCTAAAAACTCAACAAATCAAGAAACTGACTGCTCTCGGTGTGACTGGTCTCAGTTTGAAGCTCTCACAGGTCTCAGCAGTACAGGTCTCAGCAGTACAGGTCTCAGCAGTACAGGTCTCAGTAGTTCTCACACGCGATCCACACCTCGGGCTTCTCGCTCGTGACCTCGAAGGTCGAGAGCTTGCCGTCACCGTCGAAGTCACCCCGGGCCTGGACCCAGAACCACGGGCGGGCTCCATTCTGGATGGGGTTGGCGCCCCCGGCCACCT
This sequence comes from uncultured Myxococcales bacterium, assembly GCA_937896275.1. Classification (GTDB taxonomy): domain Bacteria; phylum Myxococcota_A; class Bradymonadia; order UBA7976; family UBA1532; genus JACKDN01. The sequence goes on along the minus strand of CALBMW010000013.1, from coordinate 1,629 downwards.
GATCGCAGGCTCCGCCGGGTGGGGGCACGACCGCCTGCCCCGCGCGTCCCGATGCCAAGCGGTATTGAAACCACGTCCGCCCGGGCGACCGAACGCCCAGGTCACGCCACGCGTTCCCGGCGACGGGGGATCCCCAGTCCAACTTCCCTGAGTCCGGTGACGGCATCGCCGCCGGCCACTCGTCGGGCTGTGGGGCGCCGCAGTACTGTCCATAGGCCGAGAAGTAGTTCTCCTGGGCGGCGCGCACCGCGCCCAGAAATTGTACGGCTTCGGAGTTGCGCGCCGAGAAGGTGTTCTTGCGAAACCCCACGACGGCGAGCACGGACAACACTCCGATGATGACGACGACGATCATCAACTCGACGAGCGTGAAGCCGAGCCTGCGCTGGCCCATTCGCCTTCGAGTGTGTCGCATCGTTCCCCCATGACCTCTGCGCATGCATCCTTGAGCAGATGTCGTGCCAAGTCAAAATCACGCGGTTCGGACGCGGGCAGGCCATTCCAGGCAAGTCGCAGTGGGGTAGGGGGGTGACGTTTTGCGGCACAGTGACAAAAAACGGCACCACCTCGGGGCAGCTGTGACGAAGCGTGTCACTCCTCGTCGCGCGAGTCGTCCCTCATCTTGAGCTTCTCGAGTCGGTACCGAAGCGAGCGGAAGCTGATGCCGAGCAGGCGAGCGGCCTCCTTCTTCCGGCCACTGGTCCGCTCGAGCGCCTGCTCGATGAGGCCTCGTTCGAAGTCCTCGACGGTCGTCTCGAGCTCGATGCCGCCCGCGGGCAGCGCCGGCGTGCTGGCCTCTTGGACACCTGCGGCCGCGGTGGGCGACCGCAACGGCGCGGGCAATGAGCGCTCCGAGATGGTGGAGCCTTCTTCGAGCGCGACGGCCCGCTCGATCAGGTTCTCCAACTCGCGCACGTTGCCGCTGTAGTCGTACCGCAGCAGGCATTGAATCGCGTCGGGCGTGATCTCGGCGATATGTTTATCGAACGCTTTCGAATACTTACGCATGAAGAAGTGGGCCAGCAGCGGGATGTCGGTCGGGCGATCGCGCAGGGGGGGCAGCTCGATACAGATGACGTTGAGTCGGTAGTAGAGATCCTCGCGAAAACGTCCGGCGCGCACCTCGGTGGCCAGGTCGCGGTTGGTGGCGGCGATGACGCGGACGTCGACCGATGTCTCGCGCACGTCGCCCACCGCCTTGATCTTGCGCTCCTGCAGCACCCGCAGCAGCTTCACCTGCATTCCGAGGGGCATCTCGCCGATCTCGTCGAGCAGCAGTGTGCCGCCGTGGGCCGCCCTGAACAGGCCCTCCGTGTCGTGGGTCGCGCCGGTGAAGGTGCCCCGCCGGTGTCCGAAGAGCTCACTCTCGAGGAGGTGCTCCGGGATCGCCGCGCAGTTGACCACCAGGAAGGGCTTGTCGGCCCGGTCGCTGGCCTCGTGCAGCGCTTGCGCGACCAGCTCCTTGCCGGTGCCGCTCTCACCCAGGATGAGCACATTGGTCCGGGTGCGTGCCACGCGCCGCACCAGATCGAAGACCTGCTGCATCGCCCGACTGCGGCCGATGATGCCGCCGGGGCGGCGCGCGCGGTCACCGAGCTCGGCCCTGAGCTGCTGATTCTCGCGCACCAG
>CALBMW010000012.1 GCA_937896275.1 uncultured Myxococcales bacterium | reverse complement strand
CTCGGGCAGGTAGCCGAGCCGCGCCTTGAAGGCGTTGTCGGCCACGCGCGCCTCACCGTCCACGCGCAGCGTGCCGCTCTGCGGGCGCACCAGGCCCAGCAGCACCCGCAGCAGAGTGGACTTACCCGCGCCGTTGGGCCCGGCGAGGCAGGTCACGGTGCCGGCGCGAAGGTCCAGATCGACGTTCGCGAGCGCCTGCACCTTGCCGAACCGCACCGACACCTCACTCAGGGTCAGCGCCTTCATGGGGTGGCCCGGACGATGAGCGGTCGCAGGTCGACGGCGGTCGGGACGCGCATCACCGCGACCCGCTGCTCGAGGTGCGCGAGCAGCTCCAGCGCCGGGCTGCGCAAGAGCAGCGCCGCCGCCGGGTAGGTGTAGGTGAGGCGGCTCGTGAAGCTGTCGACGCGATAGGGGCGGTCGCCGACGCCGTCGCCGTCCTGATCCCAGCCCAGGTAGTCCGCCCAGTAGTTGCCGGGCAGCGGATCCCCCCAGATCAGGTCCTCGGCGCCGACATAGAAGATCTGAATACGGTTGCCCGCGAAGGTGTTGCGCCGCACGTCGTTGCGCACGCTGCCGGCCCAGATCCGGGCGCCGACCTCGTTGTGGATCATCACGTTCTCGACGATGAGGTTCTCGGTGGTCGAGTACATGAAGAGCCCCTCGCCGTTTCGCTCGAGCCGGTTGCGGGCGATGGTGCAGTACTCGACGTCGCGCAGCAGCAGACCGCGCTCCGCGTTGCCCGAGGCGACGTTGTCCTCGACCTCGAGGTGGTGGCTCGACATCAACGCGAAGCCGTTGGTGCTGTCGCGCACGACGTTGCGCCGCACCTGGTTGCTGTACGAGAACATGTAGTGGATGCCGTACCGGGTGCCGGTCATCGTGTTGGCCTCGATGAGGCTCTCCTCGGTCGCCGACACATAGATGCCGTCGCGCCCGCCGCTGATCTCGTTGCCGCGTACGACCAGGTGCTTCGCGTTGAACAGGTGGATCCCGTTGCCTCGGTTCGAGCGGTGCCCCGTGACGCTACCGATGACGCGGTTGCCGATGATCTGCGCGTGCTCGGTCTCGTGCACCCAGATGCCGAAGGCGCAATCGGTGAGGTGGTTGTCGCTCAACCGCGCGCCCACGGCCACCTTCTCGACGTAGATGCAGGCGTCGGGGCCGCCGAGATCCTGGCCGCTCGCCTGCACTCGCAGGCCCTCGACGACCGCGCCCGCCGCCCGCACGCGCAGCACGGTGCCCGAGCCGCCGCCATCGAGGCTGCCGCCGGCCCCGCGCAGGGTCACCCGCTTGTCGAGCACGACGGGTCCGCGCCACACGCCGGGCGGCACGAGCACCACGTCACCGTCCTGCGCCCGATCGAGCGTCCGCTGCACGTCGGGCCCGTCCACCCCGACGCGCAACTCGACCCCATGGGCCGCGCCGGCGCAGAGCACCAGCGCGAGGACGAGGCGCCCCCTCATCCCGCCGCCTTGCGGTGCCGATCGCGCTCGATCTTCACCAACGGGGGGCAGACCTGCACGTCGCGATAGTTCGCCTCGCACTCCATGCACGACAGGCACTCGCGCGGATCGATCGTGCCATTGGGGCGGATGGCCCGCGGCTCGCACGTGCGCGTGCAAATCTTGCACTGTGAGCAGAACTCGCGGCGACGCGGACCCGAGAAGCGCACGCTCCCGGGGATGGCCAGCGCTGCCCCCAGCGGGCAGATGTAGCGACAGAAGGGCCGGAACGTGAACAGCGAGGCCACCAACAGGAGCACCCACCACGCGAGGTAGCCGGCCTCGCGCAGCCAGGGGCGCACGAAGAAGGTCGTCTTGAACGGCTCGACCTCGGCCAGCCGCTCCCCGAGCACCGGCGACACGAGGAAGACGCCGACGAGGGCCACCAGGATCACGTAGCGCAGCCAGCGCAGCTTCAGGTGGATCCAGTCGGGCAGCTCGAGGTTGGGCAGCTTCAGCTTCCGGCCGAGCTTGAAGAGCAGCTCGGTCAGCGAGCCATAGGGACAGACCCAGCCACAGAACACGCCACGGCCCCAGGTCACGGTCACGAGGACCGCGAAGATCCACGAGATGAACAGCAGCGGCTCGCTGAGGAACAGGCCCCACTGCCACTCGCCGGTCAGCGACCCCACGGCGGTGAGCACCTGCGTCACGGAAGGCTGAGCGCGGAGCCACACGCCCAGCACCAGGACGCTGACGAGCAGCATCGCGACGTGGACGCGCTGCAGGCGGCGCAGGTCGCCGGTCAGCCACCGCCGCGCCCCGAAGAGCCCGGCCACCGCGAGCAGGCACACGAGCAGCGCCGCCACCCGGGGGCGCGCGTTGCGCCAGGCTTCGCGCCACACCCCCTGTCCGGGTTCGGGGCCGTCGAGCACATAGACGCTGCGGGGGATGCGGTAGGTGCTGCGCTCCGCGTGGAACTCGCGGCCGAAGCCCCCCTGCTGGTTGTAGCGACTGCCCAGAAAGACGAGGTCGAAGGCGGCCCCCGGATCGAGCTTCCCGGCGCGCACGACGAAGACCGCCCCCTCCTTGAACTCGGGCGCGTCGGGCGCGGCCGGCCGGCTGAAGTTGTGGTAGTCGTGGTCGGTGAACATGGCCGAGCGCAGGCCCTGCTCGACGCGCACGCGATCGAAGATGCCGCCGCGGACGAAGCCCGAGCCCTTGAACGAGCTGGAGCCGTTTCCGAGCACCACCAGCAGGTACTCGCCGTCCTTCAGTTGCGCCATGTGCCAGGCGTACTCGTGGTCGCCGAGCAGCGCGCGGCCGATCTGCGGCGGGTTCGCGACGGCGAAGTGCAGGTCGATGAACGCGCCTTGCCCGTCGGGCAGCCCCATCGTCTGCTCGCTCACCACCAGCCGGCCGAGCACACCGGCCTCCGCCATCTGGGCCCAGGTCAGGACCCGGTCGTCGGCGACGAAGTGCCCGGGGACGCTCTGCACGTCCTTCACCACCCCGACGGCCGAGCCGACGGCGCGCGCGGTGTCGAGGATGGTACGGTTCTCGGCCAGCACCGTGACCGTCG
>CALBMW010000011.1 GCA_937896275.1 uncultured Myxococcales bacterium | reverse complement strand
CAAGCGCCCCTCCCCCCGGCGCGGGCGCGGGCGCGGCCCTCTCCGCCGGGGGTCGAGACTCGTCACTTGACACTTGGGGCGCCACGCTGGCGCAGCGGACCGCGTCGCTCACCCCAAGTGTCAAGTGGCGAGCCTTGACTCCCCCAACCGGGCGCGCGGCAGCAGCCCCGCCCGGCAGAACGGAACAACACGAGTCGCCCCCCCGGGAGCCGGAGCACCGCGGTGAGGGGGCCGCAGAAGTGCCTGGCACTTCTTCGCCGTGCAGTGAGGGGGCCGCAGAAGTGCCTGGCACTTCTTCGCCGCACTTCTTCGCCGTGCAGCACGAAGTTCCCGGGTGGCGGCTGGGGCTGCTGCCGCGCGCGCGGTTGTCGGGGTCAAGGCCCGCCACTTGACACTTGCCCGCGGCGCGCCCTGCGCGGAGTGGTTCGTCGCGACTGGGCAAGTGTCAAGTGACGAGTCTTGACCCCTGGTGGTGGAGGCTGCCCGGAAGAAGTGCCTGACACTTCTCGCGGCAGCCCAACCCACGGCTGCCGGTCGGAGCGTCTTTCCACGCGACCGACCAGCGCTCCTGACCCGGCGGCCCGACGCAACGCGCCCTCGCCGGCCCATTCCCCCCGGCCCCGCCCCCAGCTATGGTCCACTCATGCAGACTCGACAGTTCGACATCGTGGTGATGGGCGCGGGCACCGCGGGCGCAGCGGCGGCGGCCTTCCTGGCCCAGGCGGGGCGCTCGGTGGCGCTGGTGGACGCCCGCACACTCGGCACGGCCGGGGCGCGCTGGGTCAACGGGGTGCCGCCCTGGATGTTCGATGCCGCAGGGGTGGAGCGGCCGGTCGCGCCCGAGCGTCGCGCGGTCGGCGCCTTCGTGATGACCGGGATTCGGGGGCGCGCCCGCATCCGGCTCGACCCCAGCCCCGTGTGGGCCGTGGACATGCGCCTCCTGGTCGCTCGCCTGCAGGCGATGGGTTCCACGGCCGGCGTCGAAGCCTTCGCGCCCGCGCGGCTGGGGCGGGTCGACCTCGCGGACGGGCGGCCTCGCGCGCTGAGCCTTCGGCTGCCCGAGGGTGAGGTGCGCCTGGAGGCCGATCTCTTCATCGACGCGAGCGGGCTCAGCGGTGTCTTGCGGCGGCAGGTCCCCCTGCTGGCGCGCGACTGCCCGGCGGTGTCGCGCGACCACCTCTGCACGGCCGCCCAGTACGTGTACCGCGTCGCCGATCCCGCCGGGGCGGCAGCCCACCTCGCGGCGGCGGACGTTCGGATGGGCGACACGCTTTGCCGGGCCGGCGTGTCGGGCGGGTACTCGATCGCGAACCTCACCGTCGATCACGACGAGGTCGAGATCCTCACCGGTGCGATCGCGCGCCCACCGTTCCACTCGGGGCCGGCGCTGATCGCCGCGCTCCGCCGCTCCCACCCCTGGATCGGTGATCCCCTCTTCGGCGGCGCCTCGGCCATCCCCCTGCGGCGTCCCTACGATCGGCTCGGCGCCCCCGGCGTGGCGCTGCTCGGCAACGCTGCCTGCCAGGTGTTCTCGGCGCACGGCAGCGGGATCGGCGTGGGCCTCCTGGCTGCGCGCATGCTCGCGGACACGGTCGCCGGCGCCTCGGATCCGGGCGACCGCGCGGTGGTGTGGTCCTATCAGGCCGCCTTTCATCGCCGCCTGGGCCCTCTGCTGGCGGCCTACGATCTCTTCCGGCGGCGGTCTCAGTCCTTCGACGGCGCGGAGGTTGAGCGGCTCTTCGAGGCGGGGCTGCTGAGCGAGGACAGCTACCGCGCGGGCCTGCTGCAGCGGCTGCCGGTGCCGGACGTGCGCGAGATGGCGGCGACGCTGCGCGCGGCCCTCCGCAGCCCGCTGCTGACCGCGCGGATGGCGCCGACCTTCGCCCGCTTCGCGCCCGCCGTCGCCCTGTACCGGCGCGCGCCCGACGCCCCGGACGACGCGGCGCTCGCGCGGTGGTCGCGACGGGTGGCGAAGGTGTTCGACGAGCCGCCCGACCTGATGCCCTGACGTCGCCGAAGGCCGGTGGTTGACACCCGCCCACCCGCGTCCAATACTGCCCGGCCGAATGGGCCATCGGGCCCGCCAATCACGTGGAGGGTTCCATGCGCAACCTGTCGATCACGCGCCCACTGCTCGGGCTCCTGCTGTCCGCGCCGCTCGCGCTGACCGCCTGCAAGAACGACGAAGGCGGCACCGCCGGCGAGTCGACGGCCGATCCCAAGGCCCAGACGGCCGCCCCTTCGACCGACAAGGTCGGCAAGATCGCAGGGAAGATCCCCGGCGCGCCCGACCTGGTCGACAAGGCCAAGGATCTGAAGGCGACCGCCGAGGGCATGGCCAAGGAGGGCGCGAGCCTCACCCTGGACCAGTACGAAGCCCTGCTGGTGGGCCTGTCGGCCTGCCAGGTCGACGACCGCGGCATCGATCGCAAGTGCGAGGCGTGGGCGAAGTACAATGAGGCCCGCAAGAACCGCCGCGATCTGATCAAGGCCGCGGGCGGCGGGCTGTCGAACCTGGGCAAGAAGCACATCAGCCACGAGAGCCCGGCGGTGCGCCTGCAGGCGGCCACGCTGATGGGCTCACTCTTCGGCGCCAGCCAGGAGAGCCAGCAGGCGATCGTCGACGCCGCCAAGAAGGAGACCGTGCCCGGCGTGCTGAAGGCCATGCTGCGCACCGTCTCGAGCAGCATCTCGAAGAACCCCGCCGTGCTCGCGCTGATGATGCAGTACACCAGCCACGAGAACGCTCAGGTGCGCAAGGAGGTCGTCAGCGCCCTCACCTCGAGCTGGTCCAAGGGCACCGAGGGTACGCTCGAGAAGGCCATGCAGATGGTCGAGAAGGACGCCGACGAGGACGTCCGCCGCTATGGCTGCAGCCGCCTGGGCGCCCGCGGCGACGAGCGCGCCCTGCCGCTGCTCGAGAAGCTGACGGCCGACGCCAGCAAGGATCCTCGCCTGTACGCCGACTGCATGCGCGGTCTCATCGGCATGTGGTCGTCGCCCATCGTGCACGACGCGCCGAGCAAGAAGGCTTACGAGCTGACGCTGAAGCGCCTGAAGCAGACCCCGCGTTCGGAGCACATGCCGGCCTGGGCATCGCTGTCGAGCATGATGTGGGCGAAGAACGACAAGTTCCAGCAGCGCGCCGACTGGTTCAAGAAGGACGAGCTGCTCACGGCCCTGTCGGAGATCGTGAAAGATCGCGGTGCCTATTGGATGGCCCGCACCAGCGCCGTCGACACGATGAAGGAGTTGGGGGCCGACAAGCCCATGCTCGAGACGCTGAAGGCGACCTACGCCGACGCCAAGGACAAGCCGGGCCAGGACAAGCACGTCCTCGACAAGATCGAGAAGGCGCTCAGCGCGAGCAAGTAGCCCGAGCCTGTCACGGC
>CALBMW010000010.1 GCA_937896275.1 uncultured Myxococcales bacterium | reverse complement strand
CGCTCGGCCGCGGGCACCTGCACTGCCGCGCCGCGGCGCTGCTCGACGGCGCCCTCGGCACCTTGGCCCGCACGCCCGGCTGTGGGCCGTCGGGCTACGACGTCGCGTGGCGCGAACCGCTCGTTGTGGGCGTGCTCGCGCGCACGCCGCTCGAACACCGGCTGGCGGCCTTCGACAGGGCCTTCGATGGCCTCGGCGTGGCGGGCCGGGCGGCGCTGATGGGGGCGCTCGATCCCCTGAAGGGGCAAAAAGGGCTGGCCGGCATCGTCGAGAGAGCCCTCGGGGACAAAGACATCGCCGTCATGTCAGAGGCCGCTGGTGCCGCCGGTCGGCTCGGCCTCGCGGCGCTCGCTCCGGCCCTGCTCGAGGCGACGAGCCGAGCCCTGGCGGTCGGGGCGAACGAGGCGAGCCAGGCCCTCGTGGAGGCCCTTGGCACCCTGAAGGACTCAGCCGCCGTGCCGCTGCTGCGCGAGAACCTGGCGCACGCCCACCCTGCGGTGCGTAAGGCCGTGGCGGACGCGCTGAGGTCCATCCTCGGCGACGAGGCGCCCCCCGGCGCGGCGCCCATGCCCGCCCCTGCGCCCCCCGCGGACGTGCTGGCTGCGCCCCCCGCCCACCGCGCCACGCTGCACACGACCAAGGGCGCGGTGGTGATCGATCTCTTCGCGGACGACGCGCCGATCACCGTCCAGAACTTCAGCGCCCTGGCGCGCAAGGGCTACCACGACGGTCTGCGCATCCACCGGGTGGTGCCTGACTTCGTCGCCCAGGGTGGCGATCCCCGCGGAGACGGCTGGGGCGATCCGGGCTACAGCATCCCGTGTGAGATCAACGCGCACCCCTACCTGCGGGGCGCCGTCGGGATGGCGCTGGCGGGCAAGGACACCGGCGGGAGTCAGTTCTTCGTCACCCACGGGCCCCAGCCCCACCTCGATGGCGGGTACACCGTGTTCGGACAGGTCATCGCCGGCATGGACGTCGTCGACGCGCTGACGGTGGGTGACCGCGTGCTGGAGGTGACCTTCCCGGCCACCCCCTGAAGTGTGCCGTGCTCTCGTGTTTCCGCTACACTCCACGCCGGATCCGGGGCGACTGGCCCCGAGGGAGACCTCGCGATGAACCTGCCCCTCGACGCTTTGCTGCAGGCCGGCTTCTCGATGCCCGGCGGCGGGGAGCTGCTGCTCATCCTGCTGATCGTGCTGGTCGTCTTTGGACACAACCGCATCCCCCAGCTCGGCGACGCGCTGGGGAAGGGCATCCGTAACTTCCGCAAGTCCTTCGCCAAGGACGAGACGGAGACGACGCCCACCGAGCGGGACGTCCAGCCGCTGCCTGAGCAGCGTGCCCAGCCGATGGACGAGAAGCTCGCCCAGAGCGACAAGAACCACGTCGTCTGACCGACGAGCGCCGCCCGCGCCTCTGGTTCGACCACGCTCGCGCCCCGACCCCGGCGGGCGCCCCCCCGCATCCCGTGGCCGAGCCTCGTGAGTCAGGCTCCCAGCCGTTGTGCCGCGAGGGCGCGCACCTCGGCGTGCACCGAGGGCTCGTGCGACAAGCGTCGCAGGTGCTCGCGATCCAGCAGACCGATCAACGCGCGCGCCACGCCCACCGGCGTGTACGGGTTCAACACGAGGGCCCACTGCACCGCCCGCCGGCGCCCCCAGCCTGGGTCGCGGTAGAGTTGCCGCAGCACGCGGGCGCTGTTCGGGCGCCGGCTCGCGATGCGCACGACGTCGCGCTCGATCAACCGGGGGTTGAGCAGCAAGTGCGCGATCACCACCGGGTCCTGGTCATAGAGCAGGCGCTCGAGCACCATGCGGTCCGTGGAGCGCGCCTTCCACCGGCGCTCGCCCAGCGTCACCTCGCGGTCGGCTTCGAGCGGCTGCGTGCGCAGCTCATCCGGCTCCGCCACCAGCGCCGGGGCCGCGGAGACGAAGAGGTCGAGGATCGCGCGGCGACCCGTCACCTGGGCCAGGGCGCGCAGGCGGTCGCTCAGCGCCGGCGGTGCGTCGTCCAGGAAGTGCACGAGCGCGTGGTAGGCCAGATCGCCTGCGTCGGTGCGCATGCCCTCCTGCGCCGCGAGCGCCGCGTCGATCGCCCCCAGCAGACTCTCACCGTCCGCCTGCTCGAAGCACTCCCGCCACAGGGCCACCCGCATGGTCGCCTCGGGCACCGACTCGAGCCGGCGCAAGAAGGTGGCCGGATCGACGGGCCGGCGGGTCATGGCGCGGCGCGCTCGGCCTCGGCGAAGCGGACGCGCGCGCTGGGGTGAATGGGACGCCGCAGGAGTTCGGGATCCACGTCGAGCAGGATGACCGAGAAGGGCCGCGTCTCGCCGGGCATGAGCCGCACCTGGGCGGCGCGCTCCACATCGGTGAAGTGAGGCAGATCGGGGTGCCGGGCGACGTCTGCCGCCTGGCCGACGTCGTACACGTCGCAGCAGGCCGCGACGCGGGTGCGCAGCGGCATCCCCTGGGGCGCGTCGGCCAGGATCGCCTCGAGCGTCACGCCGCGTTGGACCCGGTTGGTGTTGTTCTTGATCTCGCCGCTGATCAGCCCGGCGACCTCCTTCTTGCCGAGCGGCACCGCATCGAAGCGCACCTTGCCGATCTCGAGCGTCCCCTCCACGCCCGCCGCCTGGACGACCGTGGGGGGCGCCTGGGGCAGCGCGGGTCGGTTGGTACGACCCACGGCCACGTCGAGCGCCAGCGTCGGGTTCTCCCACACCGGTGCCCAGTCGTTGCGCCACCACACATACGCGAAGGCGGCGGCGAGCAGCGCCACGAGGGCGAGCAGGGCCAGCCACCCCATGGCCGGCGGGCGGATGGGTCGCACATCGGCCGGGTCGTCGGGCGGGAAGGCCTCCGGGGGGGCCACCGTCGCCCGTAGGCCAGGGCCGTCCAAAGCGCCCGGCATCGGCGCCGGCGTGTTGAGGGGCGCAAACGCGGCCTCGGCCAAGCCCGCGTCCGGGGCGAGCGCTTCCTCCCGCTCCGGGGTGGGCGCGGCGACGGCATCACTGAACTGGCCGATGTCGACGATGACCTTGGGCTGCGCCAGATCGGGCTCACGGCGCTGCGTCTGTCGAACCTCGGAGGTCTTGGCGTCCCGCCGCCCACGGGCCTGATCGAGCCGACTGGCGCGGCCCTTCACGCGGACGCCCCTCGGGTTGCCCGCGTCCCGCCGCGCCATGGCGTCCGCGACCAGGCTGACGACCGTGTCGGTGGCCGGCGCAGGTGCGCGCGGCGCGCCCGACGGGAGATCGAGGCCGTCCGCCGGCCGCTTCGGCGCCACGCCCAACGCGTCGTCCGCCGGCCGCTTCGGCGCCACGCCCAACGCGTCGTCCGCCGGCCGCTTCGGCGCCACGCCCAACGCGTCGTCCGCCGGCCGCTTCGG
>CALBMW010000009.1 GCA_937896275.1 uncultured Myxococcales bacterium | reverse complement strand
CGTCAGGTCCGGTGCGTGCGGCGTCCGGCGGAGCGCCGAGGTCGTGGGCCCGCGGCGCCTCGGTGTCGGGCGAGGGGCCGGAACCGTCGGTCGTGCCGGCTTCGGCGCCGGCCGAACCGCCCGCATCGTCGCTCCCACAGCCCAAGGTCAGCACCGCGCACGCGGCAAACATCATGAACGCACGCAACGGCGGCTCCTCCTGCTCTGGCCCGCCACGATAGCCCAAGCGGCCGGGGTCACTGCACCTCGCCCACCAGATCGTCGATGAGGTTGGTCAAAACGACCCGCGCCCAGGCGTCCTCGCCGCCGTGGGCGAAGTCGAGGCCGTCGAACAGGTGACCCAGGTCCCGTCGCCACGTGACCTCGACGCCGCGCGCGCCGAGGTCCAGCATGTGCGCGGCGGCGGGGTCGCCGAAGCGGTCCGGCGGGTAGAGGCCCACCAGCGCCCCGTTGGCCAGGTCGGTGCGCACGATGAAGGGGGTGGGCGCGACGTCTTCGGCCCGCTGCCAGGTGCCCTCGAGCCAGAAGGTGCGGCGGCCGAAGTCGACGGCCTCGGGGGTGCCCGTCGTGCCCTCGTCCGCTCGACCTACGAGGTAGTGCGCGCGGCAATAAGTTTGCGCCGGCACGACCACCGTCCCCAGGGCGCGGTCGGTGGGGGGCACCAGATCCTCGACCGTCGGTTGGATCCAGGTCGATGGGTCGCCGCCGGGATCGTTGTGCCCGGCGTGGGCGACGCCGACACCGAGCGCCCACAGCAGGCCGCGGCGCAGGTTGAGGCCCTCGGGCTCGACGGCCGGGGCACAAGGGGTCAGCGAGGTCTGGTAGATGACCAGCCACCCGCGGGTCAGGTGCACCGCGAAGCCGAGGTCGGTGGTGAGCGACCAGGTGCCGTCCTCGCCGATCGCCACCCCCGAGAGGTCCCAGGTCAGCCGGTAGGAGATCTCGCCCGGCGCCCTCGTCGCGCTGCCGGCGTCGAGGTCGGGATCGGCATCGGGGATCCCTTCGCTGGCGTCGCTGCGCACGCGCGCGTCGGGATCGGGGCCGAGATCACGCGCGGCGTCGTCGGTCGTGGCGTCGACGAGGATCGCGTCGCGCTGCCCGAGGTCCGCCTCGGATGGCGGGTCAGCGAAGTCCGCCGGGGCCGCGCCGTCGGGCGCCTCGGCCGTCCGGGCCGTGGCGCCGCCGTCGTCGCAGGCGACGAGCAGCAGGGCCATCGCGGCCGCGGCCGCGGTGCTCACCCCGGGCCGCCCATCTGGGGAACGCACAGGCCCCCGCGCCCGCAGAAGAGCACCTGGCCCTGGCGGCCGGCCGGGCAGTCCGCGTTCTCCACGCAAGTGGGCACGCAGGCGGCCCCCATGGGCGTGTCGGCGCACGCGCAGCCGAGCGCGCCGTCCGCGCACGCGTCGACGCAGTCGCCGTCGGCGTCGCACGCCCCCGGATCCCCCCCGCCGCCGAGCAGCGGGCCGGCGTCAGGCCCTACGGTCTGCCCCGGGATGGGTGTGCCGCGGAAGCAGCCGATGATGTAGGGAAAGGTGTCCGTCGCATGGTAGCGGTAGCTGCCATCGGGCCCCACGCGGCCATTGCAGCGGTCGAGCCGGGTGCCTTGTGCCGCCTCGCAGCTCGCCGCTTCGCAGGCGTGGTGATCCCAGGCGTAGGTGGTGGGGTCGCCGGTCTGGGTCCAGCTGCTCTCGAAGGTGACGACCTGGGCGCAGTCCGCGTCGAGGCAGCCGCGCGGACCATAGATCGGGAAGCCATCGAGCGCGAAGCCCAGGATGGGGGAGGGGGCGTCCTCGGGCAGGTCGGGGAAGAAGCAAGCCGTCAGGTAGGCGTGGTTGTGATAGTCGCCCGCCTGGGCGGTGTGTCCCAGGCACCAGTCGAGGATGTCGTTGTAGACCGGATCGCCATAGGGATCGGGCATCGCGCCCTCGTTGGGACCGTAGAACGGCAGGCCCCCGATGCTGAAGCCGGCGACGCCGAGCAGCGGCATCGCGTTGGGCTCGGCCGCTGCGATGGGCTCGAGCGGCACCTGCCACATGTGGTTCTGAGCGCGCAGGGCGTTGGGGGTGATCTGCTGGAAGGCGTAGTGAGGGATGCCGTTGCTGCGGACGGTCATCACGCCGTCGGCGCAGGCCACCTGGACCGAGGGGGCCGGGTAGGCGGCGCCGGCGCCGGCGACGTCGGTCAGGTCGAGGAAGGTCTCGTCCGGGCAGAGATCGGCGACAGGTTCGCCGCCCATGCCGGGCTCGCCGCCCATCGCGGGCTCACCGCCCATCGCGGGCTCACCGCCCATCGCGGGCTCACCGCCCATCGCGGGCTCGCCGCCCATCGCGGGCTCGCCGCCCATCGCGGGCTCACCGCCCATCGCGGGCTCGCCGCCCATCGCGGGCTCACCGCCCATCGCGGGCGCGCCACCCATCGCGGGCGCGCCACCCATCGCGGGCTGACCGCCCGCGCCAGGCTCACCGCCGGCGTCAGGCT
>CALBMW010000008.1 GCA_937896275.1 uncultured Myxococcales bacterium | reverse complement strand
CGCTCTCGGCGGCCACGCGCGCCGCCGCCTCCGCCTCGGCGTCGCCCGCGGCCTTCGCCAGCCGCCCGGCGCGGACGGACGCGACGCCGCGGTAGAGCACGATCGTATGATCGATGCGGTGCACGAACAGCCCGAACAGATCGTGCAGCTCGCCGTACAGCCCGTCCTGCTCGGCCTCGGTGGGGTGAGGCATGGCCTGGAAGACCGCGGAGTAGGCCCCGCGCATGCGCTGCAGACGCATGAAGTCGCCCGCCTGCCACGCAGAGAAGGCGTCGTCGTCGAAATACGCCACCTTGTAGAAGCTGAGCTTGGGGCGCCGCGCGAGGATGCCCGCGTTCTCGCCGATCTCGTCCTGGCGCAGCTCGCCGGCCAGGTAGAAGTAGACGAGCGGATCCTCCTCGTAGAAGTCCTTCACCTGCAGCTCGGTCCAGGCGTCGAGCGCACGGGACACCGCGTCCGCGCGCTCGCCATACACCGGCGCCAGCCACGCGACATAGTCAGGCCAGCCGATCGCGTCGTCCCAGGTGAGCCGCGTGAGGAAGTGGTCGTACTGCCAGTAGCCCCACTCGCGCCCGCTCGTGAAGGTGATGTGGCCGTCCACATCGCGGCCGCGCAGGTTCTCTTGCACGTCGTAGGCGCGCGACCAGCCGGTGATCGGCAGGGCGAGCGGGACGTTGTTGTCGAAGCCCAGCCACCAAGCCGTCTCGGGGAAGTAGACCTGGGTGCGGGTGCCCTCGGCCGCGTCGAGGAAGGCGCGCTGATGGGCGAAGTCCTCGCAGCCGTACACCGGCGCCGGGTGCGTCAGGTCATAGAACATCGTGGTGTGCAGCCAGGCGCCCACCGCCGGATCGGCGCGCAGGGGCAGGTGGTAGAAGTAGCCGCCGTCCTCGGCCTTCAGATCGCAGGTGGTGTGGATCCAGGCGAAGGCCTCGACGCCGCGCGCGCTCAAGTGTGTGGCGCTGGTGTCGAGCCAGCGCAGCACGTCCCCGTCGGGCGGCTTGGTGAACTCGCTGCTGCCGATCTGAAAAGTGAAGAAGTCGAAGCCCGCGTCGGCGAAGCGATCGAGCTGCGTGCGCAGGGCGCCCTCGTCCATCGGCGCGCCGACCGTCCCCAGATCGCCGTCGAGCAGCTTGTAGTTGTTCTGCTGCTCGTCGACGAAGCTCAGCACCATGCCCACCGCGATGCCATGATCGTGGGCCTCGGCGATGGCGTCGCCGATGTAGGGCAGCCACGCGTCGAGGTCGACGGTCTTCAGCATGTGAAAGGACATGGCGTTCTGACGGTTGCGCGCCATCCAGCGGATGTAATGGGTCAGCAGGGGTCGGAGCGTCGGCTCGGCGCGCAGGTAAACGTCGCTCATCACGATGGGGTGCTGGGTGTGTTCGTGGAAGCCGCGCAGGCGGAAGCGGGGCTGGTGGACCTCGCCCGCATAGCTCGGCAGGTCGACGCTCGGGTGGGGCACGAAGGCACCCTGTTCGGGGTGGAACCAGCGGGCGCCCAGATCGGCGGCGACGTGGTAGAGGCCGTTCTGGGCGCCGACCGGGGTGGCCGCGTCGACGTCGACGCCGTGGGCGTGGGTGCGCAGCGTATAGCCTTGCGGGCCGACGGCGTCGTGGAGCGTCGCGTCGATCCGCGCGCGGATCGCGTAGGTCGCGTCGCCGAGTTCACCGTCCGTCTCGGCGACGAGGGCGGGGGCTGCGTCGGGCCCGAGCGTCACCCGGGCGAGCGTCTCGGCCAGGTCCCGCGCGGCGTCGAGCAGGCCCGGGCCCGGATCCTGGGGCACCACCACCGCGAGGCCGAGCTCACCGTCGACCCGCAGCGGCGGGGGCGTGGCGTCCGGCGGCGTGGCGTCCGGCGGCGTGGCGTCCGTGGCGGACACGTCGACCGACGACGCGTCCGTCACGTCGGCGTCCTCGGCGGACCCGCCGCCGCCGTCATCGCAGCCGACTGCCACGAAGAACAGCACCACGGCCGCGCAGCACAGCGCCCGCGTCCGTCGCGCAAGGGCCGACATCAGTCCCCCTCCCCCGCCGCCGGGCGCAGGGCCGGGCAGGCGGCGAGCAATCGTTTGGTGTCGAGCAGCGGCGTGACCTGCCGGACGAGCGCGTCCACGTCCAACAGATCCACGCTGATGTGGGTGCCGCCCCCGTAGGCCGCGATGTCGCGGTTGCCGCCGTCCACGCCCGAGGCGTCGACCACGTGCACCGTCACGCTGATCGGGTTGCCCGCCGCGTCGCGCAGGCGGGGGCTCGCGTCGTCGACGGTCGTGACGCGCATCGGCAGGCAGGGGTTGGGGCAGCCCTGGGCGCCGCAAGGGTTGGCGCAGTCCCCGTCGGCCGCGCAGGCGGTGCCGAAGACGCTGCACACGCGGGCCTCCTCGTCGACCGCGCCCGGCGGCGGCCGGCAGTCGGCGTCGACGCAGGTGGCCCCCGCGCTGCAGTCCGCGTCGTCGCCGCAGCCCAGCCCGTAGTGCAGCCGCTTGGCCTGGACGCGCGGATGGAAGAAGTCGGTGAGATCGCGGTCATCGGTCTCACCGCCGTCGGTGAACACGAGCACCACGTTGGGGCGGCAGGTGGCCAGCGGATCGCGGCAGGCGCCAAGGACGCAGGTGTGATGGGGCGAGCCGCAGTCGGCGTCGGCCCCGCAGGCGCGCCCCTCGACCAGGGCCGCCTCGCGCAGATACTCGCCCGCGTAGAAGAGGCTGGTGCCCAGCGGCGTGAAGCCCGTGCCCCGAAGCTCGGGATCGCTCACCGGCCGACACCGACCGTCGAGGCACACCCCGCTGGGGCAGTCCGCGAAGGTGGCGCAGGCCCCCACCGGCCCCGCGACGGCCTCGGCGTGGTCGACCCAGCGCTGCAGATCGTCGCGGGCCAGCGCCCGCTCGGGGCCGAAGGGCACCGCGATGATCTCGTCGAGGTGGCCGGTGAACCACGCCTCGCCGGCGCCGACGTGCTCGCGCTGGTGCGCCGAGATGCGGTGACGGCCCCAGGCGTAGCCGGTGTCGCAGTCGGGGTGATCGTTGCGCTCCTGGGGGAAGCGCTGCAGCGCCACGCGCAGGCCGCGCGCCTCGTCGGCGGCGAACAGTCGGCGGAGCGCCTGCTTCACGCGGCCGAGGCGGGTCACCGGGCTGGCGGGATCCTCGCACTGCGGGAAGCTCCAAGGCGGGCAGCCCTCACCCAGGCAGTCGCGCGCGTAGCCCGCGCGGTCCACGAGCAGGTTCATCGAGGTCGAGGTGTCGACCAGCACCACCACGTTGGGCTGGGCGTCGACGCACTCGGCGTCACCGATGCACACGAAGCCGTCGGCGCAGGGCTGGGGATCGAAGGTGGTGCCGTCGGGGCGGCAGCGGAAGCGTTCGCCCTCGCGGCAGAAGATCGCGTTCGGATCGCAGACCGGATCGACGCACGCCCCCGCGAGGCAGGCGCCGCCGCGCGGGCACGCTTCGGTCGCGTAGCCTGCGCCGTCACCCCGGCAGACGCCCGCCACGCTGGGGCTGAGGCAGACCTGCGATCCGGGCGCGCAGAGCCAAGCATCCACGCCCATCGCGGCGTCACGCGGCGCCCCGTCGCGCACCTCGCCCGGCTCGGCGTCGACGCTCGGCGCCACGCGCGCGTCGG
>CALBMW010000007.1 GCA_937896275.1 uncultured Myxococcales bacterium | reverse complement strand
CCGTGCGACCCACCCCCAGCTTGCGACGACGCGGCCTGCGGACCCCCGCCCCCGGCAGCCCCCTGTCCCGGCGGCGGTGGACCCACCGTGACCTGTGAGCCCGGAGGCGACGGCCTGTGCGCCTGGCACGTGGGACCGTGCGAGTGGGGTCGAACAGTGGGGTCGAACATACTCAGTTATCACTTACGACGTCCGACAAGTGATAACTGAGCATGTTCGACCCCGCTCCCGGACCCGCTCCCGGACCGGTGTGTGGCTGCGACGGCAGCACCTACGACAACGCCTGCGAGGCCCAGGCTGCGGGCACCGACGCCGCCAGCGACGGACCCTGCCTCGCCCGCTGACCGAGCGCGACTCGTCCCCGCTGGGCTTCCGCCCTCCGCGCGCATGCCGCCGCCGCCCTCCCCGTCGCCAGCCGCGGCGTCGGCCCCCTTGACGGCCTCCTGCCGATGCGACCTGATGACGCAGACCTGCCCCCGGAGCCCACCATGGCGCAACCCACGCGAGACCCAGAGCCGCCGACCGCCCCGACCCCCACGGCCCGGCGGTTGACCCGAGACGATCTCCAGGCCGTCGTGGCCATCGACGCGGCCCTCGTGGGGCGCACGCGCAACGAGTTCTTCGAGCGCCGCCTCGCCGCCGCCCTCGCCCGGCCTGAGATCCACGCCCAGTTCGGCGTCGACGGCCCCGCCGGCCTCGAGGGCTTCGTCCTGGCCCGGCTGCTCGACGGCGAGTTCGGCAGCCACGACACCGCCCTGCGCCTGCAGGCCATCGGCGTGTCCCCCTCGGCGCAGGGGCACGGCGCCGGACGCGCGCTGATGCGGGCGCTCGAAGGCGCCGCTCGGAAGCACGGCGCCGGCGCCCTGCGCACGACCGCGGCGTGGACCGACCACGGCATGCTCGGCTTCCTCGACCACCACGGCTTCTCTCTGGCCGACAGCCAGATCATCGACTGCGCCGTCCACGTCGGAGGGCTTCGGTCCCACCAGGCGCCAGGCAGTGACGATCTGGACGACGAGATCCGAGAGCGCGACCAGGCGGACGTACGCACACTCACCGCCTCGGACCTCAAGGCCATCGTGCGCATCGACCGCCGCATCACCGGCCGCGACCGCACCCCCTACATGCGTCGCACGCTGGACGCCGCGCTCGGCGAGTCGGACATCGGGGTGTCGCTCGCCGCCTACGACGACGATCACATCGTCGGCTTCCTGACCGCGCGCGTCGACCTGGGCGACGCCGGGCGCGTCGAGAGCACCGCCGTGCTGGACACGCTGGACGTCGATCCCGACTTCAGGCGCCGCGGCATCGGCCACGCGCTCGTGTCACAGCTGTTCGTGAACCTGTCGGGCCTGCGGGTCGACCGCGTCGAGACGAGCGTGTCGAAGGCCGACCTCGCGCTCCTTGGCTTCTTCTACGACGTCGGCTTCGGCGCG
Source organism: uncultured Myxococcales bacterium (assembly GCA_937896275.1). Lineage (GTDB taxonomy): Bacteria > Myxococcota_A > Bradymonadia > UBA7976 > UBA1532 > JACKDN01. Next base: position 995 of record CALBMW010000007.1, on the reverse strand, counting down.
TCCCAGCGCCTCGCCTTCGTGAAGCCCGTCGGCATGGCGAGCGGCGACTGAGCGACCGAGGACTCTCTCGGTCCTTGGTCGCTCACCTCGACGGCGCGACCACCGCCGGCGCGGCCGGCACCCGATACCAGCGCGTGTCATGCCAGCGATACCATGCCTTGGGTGCCACGCCCTTCCCGCAGCCCTCCACCAGGTCGCATGTGGCCTCGACGTAGAGCGCGCCCGCGATCCATCGCGGGCTGAGCTCGGCGCTCATTCCCAGGTCGACCTCGACGATGGGACGCTGCCCACCCTCGGGATCCCAGCGCACGGCGCGCGCCACCGCCGCCCCCTCCGCGTCGCCCGTTGTCCAGACGACGTCCTCGCCCAACGACTCGACCCGGCGGTGGATGCCGAAGCCGGGATCGACGCAGCCGCCCTTGGGGACGCGCCAGTCCTTGGCGCCGTCGTCCAGGACGCGACAGCCGCCACCTCGCGTGGCGCACCAGCTGTTGTACTGATCGGCGTACACGCTGCCGTCGGGGCGCACCATCCACGCAACCTCGTGGTGCAGCGCGCACTTGTCGTCGGGATCGGCCTCGTCGAGCTGCATCCAGAGCGGGATCGCGACCGCCGCGAGCAAGGGCCCGCCCTCGAGCGTCACGAAGGTCTCACCGAGCGTCGCGGGGAAGCGTGCGTCGGCCTTCACGGGCGCCGGCAATCCTTCGTAGCGTCGCAGCTGTGCCTCGATGAGCGCGGCCGCCGGCGCGTTCCGCGCGAAGATCCCCCAATGGAGCAGCAGATAGCGCAGCTCGCCCGCGGAGCGCGGCGCCAGCGGCGACTTGCGCCATGTCCCCTCGCGCTCGAGTGCGTCGAGGTGCGTCGCGAGGGGCTCGGGCGCGCCTCCGAGCATGTAGCCCTGCACCAGCGAGAGCGGCACGTCCCCGAGCACCAGGATCGGGAAGCGCGGCAGCTGTCGGAGAGCGTCGCCCGGGTCGGGCGCGGGCGCGCCGAGC
>CALBMW010000006.1 GCA_937896275.1 uncultured Myxococcales bacterium | reverse complement strand
TAGCCACGCTTCAACACGATGTTGCTGTACTTCGTGCGGCCCGGGCGCTTGCGCAAATAGAGATCGTCGCCGTCCTGGTATTCGACCACCTCCGTCTCGCTGTCGAGGCCCTCGACGTTCTTGAACGCCGCGGTCGTGACGCCATCGATCTCGACGCGGAAGTTGAACTGACCAATATGGTCATGGCCTCGCCGGTTGTCGCTCGCCATCGCTCTACTCCGTTGGGTCAGCCCGCCGCACCAACGGCGAGCCGAAAAGGGTCATTCCCGAGTTGCCATCACACCGCGGCGGAGGGTCACTCCCCGACGTCGCCACCGGTCGGCATCTGGCCGATGCGGAAGATAACAAATTCGGCGGGCTTTGTCGGGCACATGCCGATTTCGCAAACCATCTGCCCGGCGTCGATCACCTCGGGCGGGTTCGTCTCGCCGTCGCACTTCACGTAGAAGGCCTGCTCGGGGGTCTCGCCGAAGAGCGCCCCGTCACGCCAGACGCGCAGCAGGAAGGCCGTGATGTTGCGCGACACGCGCTTCCACAGCTTCTGGTCGTTGGGCTCGAAGACCACCCACTGCGTACCGTTCTCGATCGACTGCTCGACCATGTTGAACAGCCGCCGGACGTTGACGTAGCGCCACTCCGGATCGCTGGAGATGGTGCGCGCCCCCCACACCCGGATGCCCCGGTTGGGGAACTCGCGGATGCAGTTGATGCCCTTGGGGTTGAGCAGGTCCTGCTCGCCCTTGGTGATGTTGTACTTGAGGCCCAGCGCGCCGCGGACGATCTCGTTGGCCGGCGCCTTGTGCACGCCGCGCTCGGAGTCGCTGCGCGCGAAGATGCCGGCCATGTGACCCGAGGGCGGGACGAAGATGTTGCCCTTCTGGGGGTCGTAGACCTCGATCCACGGGAAGTAGTAGGCGCCGTACTTCGAGTCGCGCGGCTTGCCGAGCTTGTCCACGCCGCCGCTCTCGATGGTCTCGGGCGCGTCGAGGATGGCGAACCGGTAGCGCATCTTCTCGCAGTGCGTGAGCACGGCGTCCTGAATGGCGGGATCGGTCTGCCCGGGCGCGCAGACGATGTTGATCTCGTCCACCTCCTCGAAGGCGTGCAGACCCGCGCGCTCGCCGGGGCCCTTGTCAAAGCCGATGAAGCGCGCCGGACGCTTGTCCGCCTCGCCCGCGCCCACGTTGAGCACGAAGCAGCGCGCGCCGCCGTTGTTGAAGAAGCCGTAGACCGCGTGCGCCAGGAAGTCGCTGTCCGCGAAGTCGCCGAAGCTCTTCACGTAGGTCGACCAGTTGGGGCAGAAGACGATCTGATTGACCGGACCCTTCCTGCACTCGCCGATGAAGCCGACGGTGCTGGTGCCCACCGCCTCGATCGGCTTGCTCGCCCCCGGGACTTCCTCGACGTAGACGCCGGGGGACAAGTACTCAGCCATGGAATCCTCCTCTTCCCTCTACGCGCTTCGGCTTCACGCGGCCGAATCGTGTGTTTCGCACGGCGTCAGGCCGGGCGCAAGTCCGCCGCGAGCGCTCCGCGCGGCCGTCTCTCGGTTCGAATCATCAGTACAGGTCCACCCCGACCCGCCTGCCGTCCACCTTGCGCAGATCCTCGGACCGGCGGGGCGAATCGAGCCGCAGCAAGCAGGCGTATCCCACCGCGGGCCGCAGGTGCTCACCGAAGCCTCGCCACAGGGACATCAGGAACTCGACCGACAGGTCCTCGATGGGCCGCACCGGGATGCGCGTGTCGGGGTCGAAGGCGTCGCCCTCGAGCATCTCTCCCTCCAGCGCGGGCCGGTCGAGCATGGCCCTCATGGCCGCGCCGAGGAGCTCTTGCTGCTCGGCGTCCTCATCCGCCCAGGCGCTGATCAGGTAGTCGAGCCCCAGCCGCAGCGGCGGATCCTGGTAGAACTCGCGGATCAGGCCGTCCTCGTCGATCTGGCACACCAGCGACGGCAGGTCTTCACGGCGCCGCGGCCGCACGTTGACCCGATACAGGTAGACGCCGAGCGCTGGCATTCGGGTGAACTTCTCGCGCAGCGGCGGGCCGGTGACCACCTGGATCGTGCGACCAAGGATCTCTTTGACCCCGTCCTCGAGCGCGGTGGCCAGAGACTCCGAGGTCTGCCGGAAGATGCGGTGTTGCGCCAAGGTTCGCGTGCCCGTCCTGCGGAACGTCGGCCGCAGCATGCCACCCGCGTCGGCGACCGGCAAGCAGGAGTCGCGCGCCGACGTGACCCGCGCTTGACACCCTGATCGGGCGAGTGCTAACCCCCTTTCGTGATGAAGAGCGTTCTCCCGCTCGTCGCCTTCGGGTGCGTGCTGTCCATCGGCTGCGGCGATGTCGAGGTCAAACCCGACTCGGCGTCTGGCCCCGACTTCGAACGAGCCGGCGCCCTGCAGCTGTTCACCGACAAGCTGACCGACGACTACATCGACGCCCAACAGGGCGACAACACCGACTTCAAGTACCTGAAGGTCACCGACAAGGGCTTCCTCACCCTCACGATCTACTGGGACGACAAGCACGTGGGCTCGACCGTCAACGTCCGTGATCGCTTCGGCGTGCTGCTCGCGTCACGCGCGCACTCGGCGGAGTTGGAGAAGGACGTGATCGAGCTCCGGGTGGAGCCCGGCACCCACTTCGTCGAGCTCCACACCGACGCGGGCGCGAGCGTGTACACCATGGAG
>CALBMW010000005.1 GCA_937896275.1 uncultured Myxococcales bacterium | reverse complement strand
CGGCTCACCGCCCGCGCCCGGCTCTGCCCCCACGCCCGGCTCTCCACCGGTCGGCAGGCCGCCCGCGCCCGGCGCGCCCCCCGCAGGATCGCCGCCCACGGGGACGACCGACCCCCCCATCCCGACGTCCGCGGGCTCCGCGTCCATGATCGCTCGCCCGGCGTCGCGGCCTGCGGGCGGGGGCTCAGCCTGGGCGGCGCCGTCGTCGCAGGCCCAGGTTCCGAGGCCCACTCCCGAAACGCAGAGTGCTACGACAAAAAGCGTAACTCTGTTTTGCGTCATCATGCACCTCCGGCCGCAGAGTAGCAGTCCCCGCCGCTGAGGAAAGCCCCCTCGTGCACCGCACCGCCGGCAGGGTGACGCCTCGCCACGCTCACGCCCCGATCGTCGGGACCGGAGGGGGGTCAAGACCAGCCACTTGACATATAGGCGACCGAGCGGCGAGCGACGGCCAGCCTCGCGTCGGACACGCCTCCGTGGGTCGCTCGCGGTGACCCACCGATCCGGCGCGACCGCCCTCAGGCCCCGATCGACCCGCCCGGCAGCTTCTGAGCGCGACCGCGCAGCTTCGGCGCCCGCGGCGCGTGAGCCGCGTACAGGCGCCGCAAATCGTCGACCCGGCCCGCCATCTTGGCGGCACGCTCCAGGGCGCTCAGGTGCTTGCCATAGTCCAGGTTCGCGGGCAGGCCGGCGGCGAGCAGGTCATAGGAGAGGTCGAAGGCGCCCAGGCGGTGTGCCTGCCAGCCCATCTGCGCGGCCACCTTGGGCGTGAGGGTCGCGAGCCGGTCTGCCACGAGGGCCCGGGCCGCCCCGCCGCGGCCCAGCAGCAACAGGCCACGCAGGTAGGTGGGCAGCATCTCGAGCTCGATCGGTTCGCCCAGCGCGGCCAACTCCTCGAGCTCCACGACCAACTCGGCGGGCTCGAGGGCCTCGGCGCGCAGCCGCAGGCGTTGAGCGCCCGCCAGCGGCGCCCCCGGGTCGCGGGCCAGCACCCGCTCGACCAGGATCAGCGCGCGCTCCGGTTCGCCCATGCGCTCGTACAGCCAGGCGAGGTCCTGCTCCACCACCGGGTGGCGCTCGACGAGGGGGGCGAGCAGCGCCTCGGCCGCCTCCAACTCACCCCGCTGCGTCAGCGCCTTGCCCAGCCATCGATCGAACAGCCACCGGCGCGCGTGCCGCCGGCACTCCGCGAACAGGCGGGCCGCCTCGGCGTGGTCGCGGCGGTCGTAGGCGGCGCGCCCGGCCCAGAAGAACGCGCGCGCGGACGTGGGGTGGTCGCGCACGAGCTGCGCGGCGAGCGGCGCCGCGTCGGCGCTGCGGGTCCGCACGAGGTACTCCAGACGAAGGACTCGCGTGGGCACCGCGAGGGGCGCGAGCGACTCGAGGCGTTGAAGCAGCAGCGCGGCCTCGGCCAGATCGCCCCGGGCGAGGGCGCGGATGAGGTTGCGCTGAATGACGCGCGCGGGGGGCTCCATCGTGCGCGCAGTATCGTGGCCCCATCCCGGCCCGGCAAGCGAGCGCGGATCATGGGACCGGCCAGCCCGGATGTGCTACCCAGAGCCGTGCTCGAACGCGACGCCCAGCCCATCGCAGACTTTGTCGGCGTCCGCTCCCACCCCACGGTGGTGCGCCTGGAGGACGCGGTCGGCGCGGACTGGATCGCCGACGCCTACCTGCTGACCGACGAGGTGCGGGCGCACGTCGAGACGCTCCGCCGCGCGTTGTCGCAGCCGCACGGCGCGGGCATCTTCCTGGTCGGGCAGTATGGCTCGGGCAAGTCCCACCTTCTCGCCTGGCTCACCCAGCGGCTGCGCGCGGGCGCGCTCGTCGAAGCGCCCCCCGACGTGGTCGCCGCGTCGCTGCTCAACTACCGCGCCGACACCCGGCTCGAGGACGTGGTGGGCGAGGTGCTCGGCATCGCGCCCGGCGCCGCTGACCGCCGCGTGGGCTGGTCCGCGCTGATGGAGCGTCACCCCCGCGGGCTACTGCTCATCCTCGACGAGCTGAGCGAGTTCCTGCGCTCGAAGTCCGACGCCCGCGCCTTCAACGAGGACATCCGCTTCCTGCAGTTCATGGGCGAGTGGGCGCGCGACGCGCGGCTCTTCGTGCTGGCGGCGATGCAGGAGGCGCTCGAGCGCACCGGTGCTCTCGAGGGGGAGCAGTACAAGAAGATCAAGGATCGCTTCCGGCTCCGCCTGCGCCTGACGCCGAGCCACGTCCGCGAGCTGATCGCGGGCAGCATCCTCGTGAAACGGCCTGGATACGCCTCGGCGGTGGACGGCCTGATCGACCGGCTGCGCGCGGCCTGGCCCGGGGCCGCGGTGGACTTCGCGGCGCTCGCCGACATCTACCCTGTGCACCCGGCGACGCTGGAGCTGCTCGAGGAGGTCCGCGACCGTTTCTCCCAGACGCGCGGCGTGGTGGACTTCGTGACCCGGCGGCTCGCGGGGTACCCCGAGCTCGGCGTCGCGCCCTTTCTCGATCGGCCCTTCGGCGAGCTACTCGGTCCGGACGCGATCGTGGCCCACTTCGAGGACGTGCTCGAGCTGCAGCCCGAGTTCCTGGGGCTGGCCACGAAGCTCTTCCCTTGGATGCGGCGCCACCTCGGCGAGGTCTTCCCCGAGGAGCGCCCACGCGCCCTCGCCGAGCGGCTGTTGCGGCTGTTGGTGCTGACCTGGCTGGCCCCCGGCCGCGCCGACCTGGGCGCCGACGAGGCGGCCTGGTGGCTGCTGTTCACGGCCGCGCGGATCGATCCCGACCGCAACGTCCGCGTGGTGCGCCGCCTGCTCGACACCCTGGTCGATCACGGCCGTTACGTCCGTCGCGAGGGCGAGCGCTACCGCCTCGACCTCGAGGACGACGGGGGGGGCGCGCTCGACCGCCTGCTGGCGCGCGCCGTGGCCGACCTGCCCCCACCCGACGAGGCCCTCGATGCCATCGCCGAGGGCCTCGCGCCGGCGGGCGGCGGCTTCGACCCCTTCCGGCTGCGCCGCGACGCCTGGCAGGGCCGCACCTATAGCTGGCGCTTCCACGAGCGCAGCTACGCCGTCTGGCTGGGCAACACGCCGCCCACGCCGCGCCCTGCCGCACAGGGCCTCCCCACACTCGGCCCACCCACGGGGGGCGAGGGGCTGGCGCTCTGCGTCCGGTTGCCGTGGGGGGCGGCGGCGCCGGCCGACGGCTGCGCGACCGTGATCCCCAAGGCGTTGGCGTGGACGCCGGACTTGCAGGAGCTGGCCGCGTTGATCCGCCTGCGCGAGCGGCCCCACGCGCCGGAGGTGACCGCGGCGCTCGACCGGCGGCTGGCCGAGCGCGCGACAGTGTTCCGCGTGAAGGTGCGCGAGGCCTACGCCGGCGCCACGCTCACTGGTCCGCGCGGCGAGCGCGAGCCGGCCCTTCCGCTCAACGCCGCCGACGCGCTGGAGCGCTGGCTCGACGAGCACGCGCTGTGGTTGCTGCGCAAGCGCTTCCCGCGCTTCGAGGCGCACGCGCCCACCCACGGGCCGCTCCCGTCCCACGTGTGGCGCGACCTCATGCGCTTCGCGCAGGCCCACGATCTGGGCGATCCCGACGCGCCGGACGAGGTGTCGGTGGTGCGCGAGGGATACCTCGTGCCGATGCGCCTGATGCGGCGCGCGGGGCGCGGGTACGAGGCGGCGGCCGGCCTCGATCGGAACGAGCTCGTCAGGCTGGTCCTGCCGATGCTGGACGTACGGCCCGCGCCCCAGGCCATCTATGACCACCTCGCCGCGCCGGTGCAGGGGCTGGTCGACGACCAGGCGACGGCGCTGCTGATCTTCTTGCTGCTGATGGGCGAGCTGGATCTGCGCCGTGGCGGGCGCTCCTACCGCGACCTCTTCGAGACGCTGCCCGATCCGCGCAAATACGACGAGGTGGTGGCGGCGCGCGGCCTCGACGTCGAGCAGCAGCGCGCCCTGCAGCAGCTGGTGAGCGGGCTCGGCCTCACCGCGCCGCGACACTGGACGGTGGTCGCGGAGCGCCGCGCGGTGGAGGCGGTGCGCGAGGCGCTGCAGGCTCGGGCGGT
>CALBMW010000004.1 GCA_937896275.1 uncultured Myxococcales bacterium | reverse complement strand
GGCCCTACCACTACACGCTGGGGGCCAGCTACGTGTACGACCTCAACGATCTGTTCGCCCTGGTGGTGTCGCCCGACTTCATCCACCTCATCGGCGACTCGCCCTCCCAGCACATCGACTTCAACATCGGCGTTCAGGTCGGCTTCTAGGCGGTCAGGCGTCGTCGGGGGGGGGCCACACGCGCTCGCCCGTCGCCGAGAGCGGGAACACGCGCTCCAACTCCAGCCCGCAGGCGGGGGCGGTGGGCCCGGCCGCCCGTCGGTCGCAGGCGGCGACAGCGGCGCCCATGTCCTCGGGCGACCAGTGACCCCGCGCCACGTCGACGAGCGTGCCCACCATGTTGCGCACCATGTGCTTCATGAACGCGGTGCCGCTCACCCGCAGCGCGATCACGCCGTGCGCTTCGCGGTGGGCCGACCACTGCCAGAGGGTGCGGACCGTGCCGCTGTGGCTGCCGTCGCTGGCGGCGAAGCTCGCGAAGTCGCGCGTGCCGAGCAGGTGCGGCACCGCGGCCGCGATACGCTCCAGATCCACCGTCCAGTGAAGCCGCCACGCGAAGCGGTCAATCAGCGGCGCCCGCTCGACCGCCGTCCGTAGCCGATAGCAGTAGGTCTTGCCCCCGTTCGCGAACCGCGGGTGGTAGGTCAGCGGGACTTCGTGTGCCCCACCGATGGCCACCGACAGCGGCAATCGACGGTTGACCGCCTTGACCAGCCCTTCGGGGCGGATCGGGTGGTGCAGGGTGACCGCGGCGCGTTGGTCCCGCGCATGCACGCCGGCGTCGGTCCGGCTGGCACCGTCGACGCGCACCGGATGGCCGACCACCCGCTCGATGGTCCGGGTCAGGGTCTCTTGAACCGTTGGCCGGCCGCCGGGCTGCACCTGCCACCCGAAGAAGTCGGTGCCGTCGTACTCGACGCGGAAAGCGAGGCGGCGTGGCGGGCTGGCCATGAGGGGTGTCAGCGCTCGTCCGGACGGGAAGCTCTCAAAGCTCGAAGGCGAGCCCGAAGAGGAACATGCCGTCGCTCAGGCGGAAGGAGTCGCTCGCGCCGAAGTCGCTCACCTGCACGGCGTGGTACTCGAAAGTGAGGTAGCTGCTGTTGATGCCCGCCTCACGGTCGAAGTCGTAGGCCATGTCGGGCGCGAAGTAGTCGAGCAGGACGTGCGCGCCGAGGGTGTAGTGCCAGCCCCAGGTTCCGCCCTCTGCCGCCTGCCCCGCCGCAAATTGGGACACCGAGCCGTCGCCATCCAGGATGTCCCAGGCGAAGTAGTCGATGCCCGCCGCCACGATCGGCACCACGGGCCAAGCATCGCGAAAATAGTCGAAGCGATAGCTGACTTGAGCCATCAGGGGCAGCACGCGCAGGGACGTGCTGTCCGTCGCCTGGCCGCCCCCCGAGGCAATGCCGTTGCCGTCGATGCGCCAGTAGCCGACGCCCAATCCCGCCGCCACGGTGCCGACGTCGTGCCAGAGGTGCTGCTCCCACAGCACGTCGACCAGCAACTCCGGGCTCGAACCGAAGACCTCCGCGAAGGGGCCCTGGCGCGCGCTCGTGTCGAACTCGTCGTCGATGGAGGGCAGGTAGTTGCCCACGCGCACGGCGAGGAAGGTGCTGCGCGGGGACTCACGGATCTCGATGGGATCGGTGGCGCCGGCCAAGGCGGGCCAAAGGCCCAGCGCGAGCGCGCTGAGGGCGAGGGGGGCGCGGGTCATGCGTGCCTCCGCAGACGGACGAGGCCAACGAGGCCGACGAGGAAGATGAGCGCCAGCGGGAGGTCGCCGCGGGTCGGGCTCGCTGAGCAGCCGCCGTGCTCGGCGCCGCCCACCGCCGCGTAGTGCTCGGCGAAATCCAGGACCTCGGCCGGCGTCCCCGTGGCGACGGGGCTGTTGGCGCTCCTGTTGCCCGCCGCGTCGATCGCGGCGTACACGACCTCGTACACGACGCCGTTGTCGAGGCCCTCGATGCGCGTCTTGCGATCACCGCTGTCGACCGAGGTGCAGGCATCGAAGCCGGCGCGCAGCGAGTCGTTGGTGGGGGTCGTCCCGTCGACCCCGGCGTCGCTGTCCGTCGTCAGCCCGGTCGCGCGTCGATAGCAGACCTCGTAGCTCGCCACGTCGTTGTCGCTGACGCCGTCCACCGAGACCCGCAGCGCCTTCTCGGCGTTGGACAGGGCGGGCGCGCCCGTGGGGGCGGCCGGGCGCTCGAAGTCGAAGGCCACGGTGGCCGCGGGTCCGGTCTGGCGGGTGGCGTCCGCCTGGCCGTCGACCTTCTGGTAGAAGTCCAGATAGAAGTTCACCTCGGTGTAGGGGCGGTCGGCTCCACACGGATCCTGACCCAGCAGACCGCGCAGCGTGACGTCCGTGTCCCTGACCTCGGTCGGCGTGCCCGTCGATTCGCGCAGGCAGCCGCACTCGACGTCGGTGCCGCTGCCGTTGCCGGTGCCGGGGCAGGTGTCGTTCGAGTCCTGGCTGCAGGCCTCGCCGGTCGACCACGTCAGCCGCAAGGTGTAGGCGAGCGACTCCGTGCGCTTGATCTGACCGGTGACCGAGAAACCCTCGCTGGCCCAGCGGCTGCAGTTGTCGATGCCGATCGAGGTCTGCTCGAGCGTGATGCTCGTGGCCAGGTCCTCCTCGGATTGCCCCCACGCGGAGCCGCTCAAGGCGACGAGCAGACCGAGCGGGGTCAGCAGGCACCGGCGCATGATTCCTCCCATGTCCGCGCGAGGGCGCGCGGTCGTTGCTCGGGTTCGCGGCCTACACAAACCGTACCAGAACCGGTTTCATGCCCGAGCGCACCGGCTCGGCGCAAGAGGCGCGGCTGGCGGGCGGCGAGGCTGCCGATCTGACATCGCAGAGGGCCGGCTGCGACATTTTGGCAGGGGCGCGCGCCGGGCCGCGCGGCTCGGCGCTGTCGGCGCAAGACCGAACGGAGCGCAGGCCCCGGACGACGCCGCCGCGCGATTCGGCGGGGAGACGTTCAGGGCACCCGCAGCAGGTCGCGCGCGAGGAGCGCCTCACAGATCTGCACCGCGTTGGTCGCCGCACCCTTGCGCAGGTTGTCGGCGACGACCCACAGGTCGAGGCCGTGCGGCACCGAGTCGTCGATCCGCACCCGACCGATGAACACCTCGTCCTGTCCGGCGGCGTCGGCAGCGGTCGGGAAGTCCTCCGGCCGATCGGCCACGACCAGCCCCGGCGCGGCGCGCAGCACCTCGAGGGCGCGCGCCAACGGCAGGGGCCCCCGGAGCTCGACGTTGAGCGACACGCAGTGGCCCACGAAGACCGGCACGCGCACGCACGTCACCGCGACCCGCAGGTCGGGCCGCTCCATGATCTTGCGTGGCTCGTCGATCATCTTGCGCTCTTCGCGCGTGCGCCCGTCGGGCTGGAACGTGTCGATCTGCGGAATGACGTCGAAGGCGAGGCGCCGCGCGAAGTGCTTGACCTTCGCCTCTCGGAAGTTGAGCAGGTCGATCGTCTGATCGCGCAGCTCGTCCATGGCGTCGCGCCCCGCGCCGGAGGCCGCTTGGTAGGTGCTGACCACCACGCGCTCGACGCCGGCCGCGGCCTCGAGCGGCGCGAGGGCGAGCACCATCTGGATCGTCGAGCAGTTGGGGTTGGCGATGATGCCACGGTGCCCGACGAGCGCGTGTGCGTTGATCTCGGGGACGACGAGCGGCACCTCGGGCAGCATGCGGAAGGCGCTGGTGTTGTCGACGACCACCGCGCCGGCCTTCACCGCCAGCGGCGCGTAGCGCTCGCTCACCGAGGCGCCGGCCGAGAACAGGGCCAGGTCGATGCCCTCGAAGGCGTCGTCGTCGAGCGCCTCGACGAGGACGTCCGCGCCGCCCCACTCCACGTGCTCCCCGGCCGACCGTTCGGAGGCCAGCGGCAGCAGATCGGCGACGGGAAAGCGTCGCGACGCGAGGACGGCGATCATCTCCCGCCCGACCACGCCCGTCGCCCCGACCACCGCGACTCTCAGTCCCTTGATGCCACTCATCTGGCCCCTCCGCTGCGGTGCAAAAAAATGCCCTCGCGCCGTCCTCCGGGCCTTGGGAAAGCTGCCCGGCACAGCCTTGAGAAGGCCGCCCACGATACGGGTCGGAGGCGCGACGGTCAACCGGGCCGTCGGGTGCCAGCGCCGCGGCGTTGACATCGGGCGCAGCGGGCCCGTAGGTTGGCGCGCTTTGAATCTGAGGACGCAGCCGACGCGCCAAATCGGGCGCGCGTGCCCCCACTTGGGAGATCGAGATGATCAGGACGCAGTTCCACGCAGTCGCGCTGCTCGCCGGTGCCGTGGCTTTCGCAGGGTGCAAGGAAGACAGCGGCTCGTCGGGGACCGGGGGCGAGGGCGGCACGCCGGTCGCTGACGCCGCGGTCAACAACGGCGCGGGCGGCGCGCCCGGCATGGGCGGCACGCCCGGCATGGGCGGCGCGCCCGGCATGGGCGGC
>CALBMW010000003.1 GCA_937896275.1 uncultured Myxococcales bacterium | reverse complement strand
GCGTTGCCCGGTGACGCCGCGCGGGCGGCCGACGCTGCCGAACCGGCCGACGCGGCGCTCCCCCCGCTGGACCTCGGGCCCGCGCCCGAGCACGCCGGCGTCTACGGCTTCGCGCACGGGTGCTACGCGGTCGAGGTCTTCGACGGCGCGCGCACGCTGCGGCGCGTGGTCGCGGACGGCGACGCCTTCGCCCTCGCCGACGTGCCGCTCGAGGACGCAGCCCGCTTTCGCCTGCGCGCCAGCGACCTGGGCATCTACCTCTTCTACGACACCGAGCGGCGCTACCTGACGATGGTCGACGTCGACGGCGCCTGGCGGCTCACGCGGCCGGACACGCTGGAGTCTGAGGTCGATCGCCTCGAGCTGGGCTTCAAGTCGCCGGCGGAGTGGCGCCTGCAGGTGTCCGGTCGAGATCCCGATCGCTTCCAACTGCAGCACTACGCGACGGATCGCCTCCTGACGCTCACCGGCCTGTCCGACGCGCCCGCGGAGGCGGCCATCGTGACGCTTCGGGCGCGCGAGGGCTGCGCCGAGTTCCCCGAGCTGAGCATCGACGCGACCGCCGAGGTGCAGCCGCACGCCTGGGATGACGGTGCGGTGTATGGCATCGCCGAGATCCACTCGCACATGATGAACGACTCGGCCTTCGGCGGCGGCGGCATGTTCCACGGCGCGCCCTTCCACCGCCTGGGCGTCGAGCGCGCGCTGCCCGACTGCGAGCGGTCACACGGACCCGAGGGTCGCCGGGACGTCGTCGGCTTCTTCAACGACAACGGCGGCGGCTTCGACCTGCAGGCGCTCCTGCCGGTGGCCGCGCGCGGCGCCCTCGATGAGTTCAACCACCTCACCGCCGGCTATCCCGACTTCCCCGACTGGCCGAACGCCTCCCGGCGGAGCACCCACAACACCATGTATTACCGATGGGTCGAGCGCGCCTATCTGGCCGGCCTGCGCCTGCTCGTCGTGCACGCCACCGGCAACTCGGTCCTGTGCGAGCTGACCGTCGGCATCGGCGCCCAGCGGACGCTCTACTCGTGCAACGACATGGTCAGCGTCGACCGCGCGCTGGAGAAGGCCCACGCGCTCGAGCGTTACGTGGACGCGCAGTCGGGCGGGCCGGGGCGAGGGTGGTTCAAGGTGGTCGGCAGCCCGCTGGAGGCCCGCGAAGCCATCGGTCAAGGCAAGCTGGCGGTGGTGCTGGGCATCGAGATCTCCAACCTGTTCGACTGCTTCGTCACGCCCAAGGAGGGCATCGCGCCCTGCACCCCCGCGTCGGTGCGCGCCAAGCTCGACGACTACCATCGGCGCGGCGTGCGCGCCGTCTTCCCCGTCCACAAATACGACAATGGCTTCTCGGCCGGGGACGGTCAGGGCGGGATGATCGAGCTGGGCAACATGATCAACAGCGGGCACTACTCGAACTTCGTCGCGGACTGCCCCGATCTGAGCACCGCCTTCGACGGCGGCGACGTCACCTTCGGCGGGATCAACCGCCCCCGCGAGGTCTACGACGCGCCGCCGGTGCTCGACATGACCGGCTTCGGCCTCAACCCGATCCGCGCGCTGGCGCCCCTGGCCAGCGCCCTGCTCGAGCCGCGGCTCGAGGGCGAGTACTGCCAGCACCACGGCCTGACGCTGCTCGGCGAGACGCTGCTCCGTGAGCTCATGGCGCGCGGCATGATAATCGACGTCGCCCACCTGCCGAAGCGATCGCTGGCCCGCACCTACGAGATCCTCGAAGAGAACGACTACCCGGCGACGAAGACCCACGGCGACACCAACGGGGGCCGCATCTATCGACTCGGTGGCCTGGCGGGCACCAGCCTGGGGCGCTGCGGCGACCCCCAGCGGCCGGGCGAGCTGGGTCGTCGCCTCGCGCTCGACATGGCCGAGGCCGTCGAGAACGGGGCCTACCCCGCCGAGGCCCTCTCCTTCGACCTGAATGGCTTCGCGGGCGGACCGCGCGCGCGCTTCGGCGAGCAGTCCCCCTGCAACCAACCCCAGGCCAACCCGGTCGAGTACCCGTTCACCTCCTACGACGGCCAGGTCACCTTCACCCAGCCCCACCTGGGCAACCGCGTCGTCGACTTCAACACCGAAGGCATGATCCACATCGGCCTGCTGCCCGAGCTCATCGAGGACGTGCGCCGCGACGGCACCAGCGACGAGGCGCTCGAGCCGCTCTTCCGCTCGGCCGAGGCCTACATTCGGATGTGGGAGAAGGCCCAGGCGTGGGCCGAGGCGCGCCGGGACTGACCCAGCCGGGGGTGCGCGGCGACCCGCATGGGGCCCGTCGACCTGCACGTGTGATGCTCGACGAACCCGGTCGCGGTGCCAGACACTTCTCTCGGCAGACCGCCTGAGATTTCGGGGTCGAACATACTCATTTACCACTTGCGGCCGACGCGCCAAATGACAAGTGAGTATGTTCGACCCCTGGTCTCGAGACCCCTGGTCTCGAGGCGGTCATTTGCGGCCGAAGCGCCAAATGACAAGTGAGTATGTTCGACCCCCGGTGGCCGACCCCCGGTGGCCCCCGGTCGCGACGCCGTCAGGCTCGACCCCCGGCGGCGGGCCCGCGGCCCCGGCGGCTGACCCGGCGGCGACCCCGGGCGAGCGCGGCCACCGGCGAGACACCCGGTCTGCTCAGGCTCTGCGGATGCGGCCCAGCACTGCGCGCGCGGTGCTCGACAGCCCCTCGGGATCCAGCGCCGCCTCCAGGCGTCGGGTGACCCGCGCGCGGCGGTGGGCCTCGGCGCGGCCCTCGGCGTCGAGGTCGTGCCAGGCCGGGGCGTCCACCACGCGCCCGTCGGCGTCGCGCTCGCGGTAGGCGCTGGCGGCCAACTCGATGAGGCGTTCGCGCTCGTCGCTCATGGCAGCTCCGCCTCCACGTCGACGCCCTGGCCGGCGAGGCAGTCGATGAGCAGCCGCCGCGCTCGCCCGAAGTTCTGCAGGAAGGTGTTGAGCGTCATGCCGGCCAGCGCTGCCAGATCACGATCGGGGCGCCCTGCCCCCTGCTCGACCCGCAAGGTCAACGCCAGGCTCGGTTTCTGGGGCAGGCGCTCTCGGCACAGCGCGATGAGGCGCCGCAGCAGCGGATCGGGCGGCGTGGGTGCGGGGGGCGCGTCATCGTCGATCAGCCGCTGCAGCGCGGGGGCGTCGGTGGGGGTCAGGCGCTGCGCGCGGGCGTGATCGACCGCCAGGTTGCGGGCCACCCGGATGGCGAAGCGCAGCAAGCTGTCGCCCTTGCCGTCCACCTGCACCCTCGGCGCGACCTGCCAGACGCGCAACAGCGCCTCTTGCAGGACCGCCTCGGTGTCGACCGACCGCGCGAAGCGGGTCAGGCTCGCGCGCAGCCGGTCCTCGGCGTGACCCACCCAACGGGCGAAGGCCTCGGCGTCGCCCGCCTGGATGGCCGGCAGCAGGGCGTCCGGGTCGATCACGGGTGCCTCATCGGGTCAGCGTCCAGATCCAGCCGCCCACCTCGACGCTCACCGGATCGGCCCCCAGCGGGCGCGTCAGCCGCAGCGTCAGGCGCACGGTGCGGCCCGCGGCCACCGCGCCGTCGGCCGTGGTCCGCGTGCGGTCGACCTGCACCTCGAAGCGGGTGCCGTCGGCCATCTCGAGCCACACCGAGTCCGGCGCCGCCCAGTCAAACGCAGCCCAGTCAAACGCAGCCCAGTCAAACGCAGCCCAGTCAAACGCCGCGGTCAGCGTCGCCTCGAGCACCAGCAGATCGTCCCTCCGCAGCGCGATACGCGCACGCTGCGTCGGCGCCGCGGCGCCCTCACCCAGACCACCCTCGTCGTCCATCGACCCCGACTCCTCCGCTTCGATCTCGGGCTCGACCGGCGCCCCGGCGCCGCCGCGGGGTGCCGCCGCGGACTCCGTGGGCGGCGCGGCCTTGCTGGACTCGAACAGCCGCCCCAGCAAGCCGGCCTTCTTCCGCTTCGGCGCCTCCTCGCGCGCCGCCGCGGTGGGCGCCGGCGCCGGTCGCGGCGTCCCG
>CALBMW010000002.1 GCA_937896275.1 uncultured Myxococcales bacterium | reverse complement strand
GCCGACTTCATCGCGCATCGGGGCAGCGTCGATCTGCCCGACTCCAGCTATCGCCCCGGGCTGGCGGCGTCCGACCTGTGGGCGGTCCTGCCGAGGCGCGTCGCCGGGCCGCTGGCCGAGGCGCTGACCTGGTTCGACGCGCACCGCATGCGCGGCTACGCGCAAGGGGACGCGGTGATGGTGGGCGTCGAGTCGCGATCCAGCGCGCCGGTGAGGATCCCGCGCGCGGCGAACCTGCAGAGCCCCTCCCACGCGGGCCTCTACCCGTGCGGCGAGGGGGCGGGCTACGCCGGCGGCATCGTGAGCGCCGCGCTCGACGGGTTGAGGGTGGCCGACGCCATCGCGGGGACGAGATGAGCCCGATCGACGACGAGCTGGACCACGTCCCGCGACGCTTTCGCTGGCTGGCTCCTTTGCTGGCCTCGGTGGCCATCGCGGTCGCCATCTGGCTCATCGTGCCGGCCCGCCCGATCGAGGTCGGGGACTGCGGGACGATCGGTGAGGGCGTGGCGTTGCCGGCGCACGACCGCTACTGCACGCTGCGGGGCACGGTCGAGGGCGAGGCGCTCTTGACCATGGGCAAGGGCGATCCGCGCGCCACCGACCCCGCCCAGAAGGTGCGCGGCATCCGCGTCTTCGTGAAGTTGGCCGGCGCCGGGGTGGTGGTGGTCCTGCCTGCCGATCGCGCCGACGTCATGGCGTGGCGCGCGCGGACGCACGACACGCTCGACGGTTTCGCCATCGGCGGCGTCGGGCGCGTCTTCGATCCTGACCTCGAGAAGGGCTACGGCGGCACCGGCCAGGCCCTGCGCAGGCTCTTCGGTCTGCCGCCAGACGCAGCCCTGCGCGTCTTCGACGCCGCCGACCGTCCCGAGTGACGGGCTCGGCCACGCTGCGTCCCCGGGACGCCTATCGCAGCTACCCTGGACCTGCCGCCCATTATCTGGAACCATCCGCGCGTTCGCAGGAGAGGTGACCCCATGAACATCTTCGAGCCCCACATCCATATGTTCAGCCGTACCACTGACGACTACGAGCGGATGGCGCTGGCCGGCATCCGCGGCGTGCTCGAGCCCGCCTTCTGGCTGGGTCAGCCGCGTACGACGGTGGGCACGTTCAAGGACTATTTCGACACCCTGCTCGGGTGGGAGCGCTTTCGCGCCGCCATGTTCGGCATCCGTCACTACTGCACGATGGGCCTCAACCCCAAAGAGGCCAACGATCCGCGCATCAACGACGGCGTGCTCGAGCTGCTCGAGGAGTACGTCAACAAGGACGGCGTGGTGGGGGTCGGAGAGATCGGCCTCGACGACATGACCCCGACCGAGGAACGCATCTTCCTGGCTCAGGTCGACCTGGCGAAGCGCAACGGGCTGCCGATCCTGATCCACACGCCCCACCGCGACAAGCTGCAGGGCGTGCAGCGCATCCTCGACATGGTGCGCGAGTCGGGCATCGATCCGGGCTACGTGCTCATCGATCACAACAACGAGATCACCATCCCGATGGTCAAGGGCACGGGCCACTGGGCGGGCTTCAGCATCTACCCCAACACCAAGATGACGCCCGAGCGCATGGTCGAGATCTTCCGGCGCTTCGGCACCGATCAGATGATCATCAACAGCGCCGCCGACTGGGGCGTGAGCGATCCGCTGCTGGTGCCCAAGACGGTGCAGGTGATGCGCAAGAGTGGCATCGAGGACGACGAGATCTCGAAGGTCGTCTGGCACAACCCCATCACCTTCTTCGCGCAGTCGGGGCGCATCGGCTTCGGCGACTTCGAAGAGGGCGGCCCCATCGATCGCGCCAAGTTGCATCAGGGCAACTCGGTGCTGCGGGGCCAGACGCCTTGAAGGCGTCGCGCGTCCAGTGTGTCGCGCCCGTCCAGAAGCTGGCCACTCCGCGAGCCACGCCACGGCACGCGCGCCCCTCAACCCCGGGGGCACGCCGCCCTGGCACGGTCCGTGCGGGTACGGCTCGCGAATCAACCTCGCCTCGGTCGGAGAACTCATGAACCGCATCATCGCCGCGCTGGCCATGACCTTCGCCGTAGGCTGCGTCGACGTCCCCGACGAGCCCGAGACGCCGAGCTCGGAGTCGCTGAGCTTCGGGTCCTTCAAGGGGGACGCCCCCGCCGCGCCCACCGAGGTGCTCGACACGGTGCTCGGGGCCGCCGACGGCGACGGCCCGGTGCTCGAGCTCGTCGTGACGGACGTCTGGGGGCGCCTGCCGGATCGGCCCAGCACCGTCACCCTCGTCCACCAGGACGGCCATGTGCTGACGCTCGAGGGCTATCTCGAGCCGCTCCTGGTGCGCCTGGACCGGCCGGGGCGCTACACGCTCAAGGCCGAGGTGCCCGACCACCTCGCCGAGTCGATGCACTTCGAGGTCACCGCCAACGGCGAGGTGCCGTTGCCGGCCGATCAGGTGACTCATTGGGGGTTCGGCAAGACGCTTCGCAAGATCGACGGCCGCGAAGAGGGCATCTACGGCCTCTATCTGGGCCTCGAGCACCGCTTCTACGCCGCGAGCGGCCCCCCCCCGCGCCGGGGCAACCAGATCGAGCTCTTCCACTCCGGGCAGGACGCCTTCGAGGCGATGGCCGACGACCTCGACACCGTCCAAGAGCGGGTGCACCTGTCCTACTGGCTGATGAAGGCGCTGTTCGAGCTGCGCCGCGATGACGCCTTCGCCAGCGTCGAGGCGCGTCGCGCCCACACCATCATCGAGACCCTGCGCCGCGTGCCGGGCGTCAAGCGCGTGCTGCTCAACGAGTTCTGGGGCCGCAGCGACGTGATCAACGACGTGGGCGTCCTCGACGACGAGATCCAGGAGCACGCCAGGGACACCAGCGACGACATCGAGGTCGTCCTGCAGGCCAACGAGACCGAGGTGCCCTACTACGACACGGTCAAGGTCACCGACGGCGAGTGGTCCTACATCGACCGCTTGCTCGAGGTGTACCCCGAGTGGGCCGATCGCACCTTCCTCAACGAGGAGGTGGTGCGCCCCGCCGTCTACGATCGCGCGGTCAAGTGGACCGACGTGCAGGTCGCGAGCTGGCACCAGAAGTTCGTCACCATCGACGACCGCGTGGCCTACCTGGGCGGCATGAACATGAACTGGGCCGACTGGGATCGGGACGCGCTCGAGATCTTCGATCCGCTGAGGTCGGCCTTCGATCTGCCTGCGGCGG
>CALBMW010000001.1 GCA_937896275.1 uncultured Myxococcales bacterium | reverse complement strand
CCACCACGGCGCTGCTGCGCTCCGATGTGCTGGACTGGGTGGAGCCGGCGGACGACCCCGGTGACGAGGATGCGGACGTCGACGGCATCAACGACGCGTCGGACCCCTGCGTGGGGCTGGCGGCCTACGAGCTGCCGACGCCGGTGGCGCTCGATCGGGTGAACGCCGCGACGGCCCCCCGCGCGGCGATCGGGTGGAGCGACCGCCACCAGAGGCTCGCCTTCGCTTGGAGCAGCTATGACAACGAACGCGCGCGCATGTGGAGCCCGCGGACGGGCTACACGGCGACCCGGGTGTTCGCCAACCGGACGCACAGTTACGCGGGCGAGTACGCCCGGTGCGCGGTGTGGACCGCGAGCTCCCTGGTGATCCCCTTCGACAACCGCGGGGGCCTCTACACGCAGCGGCTGGACCCCGCGGGTGCGCTGGTGGGTGGGAACCCCCGCTTCAACACGGCGACGGGCGACAACTTCATGGGCTGCGCGCAGGACGCCGACGGTGCGATCGTGATCGCCGTGGAGGGCAACAACCAGCCTGACGTCACGCGGGTCGCCGACGACGGGACGCGCCTCGTGGCGACCGGCCTGGTGGACTTTGGCGACAGCCTCTCGCTCGTCCGCACAGCCCCCGGCACCTACGTTCACTACGACGGCATCAACACCGCGCGTTTCCTGGGCGAGAACCTGCTCGAGACGCGCCGCGTCGGGGTGGACGCGCACGACGGCAACAGTTGGGGCCGCATGGCCTTCGATGGTCAGCGCATCGCCGTCGCGGTCCCCCGAGCGCTCGGCGGCAGCCGGCGCGTGCAGTTCCGGACCTACACGCCGGAGATGGTCCCCCTCGGCGGCGGCTTCACCGCGGGCGGCGGCCTGACCGACGGCCCCGTGGACGTGGCGGCCGGCCCCGACGGCTGGGGCATGGTCTGGGCCCAGAGCAGCGGCGGCGTCACCAACGTCTACTTCGACTCGGCGACGCCCGACGGCGTACGACGCTCGGCGCCCTCCCTGCTGATCGACCGCGCCGACGTGCGCTGGGCCGAGCCCCGCATCACCTGGGCCGGCGACCGCTGGGCCGTCGCGTGGGGGCGGCGCCGCGCCGACAACGACTTCGATCTGACCTTCGCCCACGGCACCTTGCAGTGCCGATGAGGAGCCCCATGCGCGCGCTGCTGATCACCGCCCTGACCCTCGCGGCGCTCCCGACGCAGGCCCAGATCACGCCCTTCGGCGCCCAGGTCAACGAGGCCCTCGACCGCACGCGCGCCTGGATGCGGACGCGGCAGGACGCGCTGGGGGGCCACTGGGGGGATCCCACCGGGCTCGAGGCGCTGTGCTTCCTCGAAGACACCACGCGGGGCTGGGCGGGCTTGCCCTTGGCGGACCAGATCCGGCTCCGAGACGGTCTGCGCCACTGCATCGACAACCTGGGCTTCGCCAACGAGGCCAACTACCACGCATACAAGACCGGGGCCTGCCTCATGGCGCTCTCGCGGGCGCTGGCGAGCGGCGCGCCGGACGAGCTGGGCGCGCGGCTCACGGTCAGCCAGGCGATCACGAACGGCGTGGGCTTCATCCGGGCGCGCCAGGGCAGCGCCGGCTCGGGCCTCTACCGGGGCGGCTGGAACTACAACACGCCCACCGAGTCCGGCGGCGCCGATCTGTCCACGAGCCAGTTCGCGCTGGCCGCCCTCAGCGCAGCGAGCGTCCACGTCGCCGACGCGTCGCGCCCCTTCGCCGAGGCGCGGATCTTCTTGGACAACTCGCGGGACGTGGCCGGTGGCAGCCACAAGTACCGCACCGGTAGTGTCGGCGGTTCGACGTCGATGACGGCGTCGGGCGTGTGGAGCTACCGCATCGCGGGCGAAGCGACCACCGGCGCGCGCGCGCAGCAGAGTCTGGGGTGGCTGCGTGATCGCTATGACCTGGCCCTGTTCACCGGGCCCGCGGGCGTCGGCACGTCGATCGCCCACAGCCGCTACTACTACGCCTGGGCGGCGGCCAAGGCCCTCGAGGTCACGGCCGACGACGGGACCGCCCCCGGCGCGCTCTTCAGCGACGCCATCGGGGGCGTGCGCGATCCCGTGGCCGACGGCTACCCCGAGGAGGCGCCCGGCTGGTATTACGACTTCGCGTTCACGCTGCTCTCGCTGCAGCAGGCGGATGGCTACTGGTGCGTCGCGCCGCGCTACCCTGCCAACAACGACGCGGGCGACTGCTGGTACCGCGAGTCGGCCACCGCCTACGCCTGCCTGGTGCTCGAGCGCTCGCTGGGCGGCGTGTGCCTGACCGACGACGACGGCGACCACGACTGCGACCGCGACGACAACTGCCCCGACGTACCCAACCCCGACCAGCGCGACCGCGACGGCGACGGCCTGGGCGACGCCTGCGACAACTGCCCGCGCGACCCCAACCCGGACCAGGCCGACGGCGACGGCGACGGCCTGGGCGACGTCTGCGACGTCTGCGTGCCCGAGCCTGGGCCCGACGTGTGCGACGGGCGCGACACGGACTGCGACCTGCGCTTCGACGAGGACTACGTGGGCGGCGGCCCCTGCGACACCGGCGCGCTCGGCCCCTGCATGCCCGGCGCGCTGGCCTGCGTCGACGGCGTCGAGCAGTGCGTCCCCACCGTCCAGCCCACCAACGAGATCTGCGACGGCGAGGACCAGGACTGCGACGGTCGCATCGACGAGGATCTGAGCGACGGGCCCTGCGACACCGGCGGCCTGGGCCCCTGCGGCCCCGGTGACCTGCGCTGCGTCGACGCCGCCTTCGTGTGCGTGCCGCTGATCGAGCCGGTGGACGAGACCTGCAACGGCGCCGACGACGACTGCGACGCCCTGATCGACGAGGGCCTGCTCAACGCCTGCGGCGGCTGCGGCGAGCTGGGCCCCGAGGTGTGCGACGGCGAGGACAACGACTGCGACGGCAGCACCGACGAGGGCCTGCTCAATGCCTGCGGCGCGTGCGGTGAGGCGCCGACCGAAGAGTGCAACGGCGTCGACGATGACTGCGATGGGCTGACCGACGAAGGTCTGCTCAACGCTTGCGGCGCCTGCGGGCCCGACCCCGTCGAGGTGTGCAATGGCCTCGACGACGACTGCGACGACACGGTGGACGAGGACGCGCCGGGCACCGGCGAGGTGTGCGGCGAGCCCGGCGACGTGTGCACCGAGGGCCACACGGCGTGCGTGGACGGCGAGATCACGTGCGTGCTGGTCGGCGCCGGCGCCATGGAGCGGTGCAACGGGCGTGACGACGACTGCGACGGCCTGGTGGACGAGGGCGATCTGAGCGAGGGCCCCTGCGACACGGGGGGGCGCGGCATCTGCGCGGACGGCGAGCTGCGCTGCGTCGAGGGCGAGATCGTCTGCGTGCAGCTCAAGCAGCCCGAGATCGAGAAGTGCGACGCGCGCGACAACGACTGTGACGGAACGGTCGACGAGAGCGACACCGAGGGCAACGCCTGCGGCACCGGGCAGCAGGGGGTGTGTGCCGAGGGCCGCTCGTCCTGCGTCCAGGGCAGCTCGGTGTGCGTCCCGCTCGTTCAGCCCTCGCCCGAGCGCTGCAACGGCCTCGATGACGACTGTGACGGCAACGAGGACGAGGGCTCCCCGGGCGCCGGCGCCGCCTGCGCGACCGGCTGGGAGGGCCACTGCGGCCTGGGGATGACGGTGTGCCGCTTCGGGCTGCTCGACTGCGTGGTCGAGGCGGGCGCCGGGCCCGAGTTCACCGAGACCTGCAATCGGATCGACGACGACTGCGATGGCGTCGTGGACGAGGAGGTGCGTAACGCGTGCGGGCAGTGCGGGTGGGTGCCCACCGAGACCTGCGACGGCGTGGACCAGGACTGTGACGGTCTGGTCGACGAGGACGCGACCTGCGCCGACGGCCGACTGTGCGCCTATGGCGCGTGCCGCCGACTGTGCGCGGACGAGTGCGGCGAGGACGAGACCTGCGACGCGCAGGGCATCTGCGCGCGGCCCTGCGACCGCGTGCACTGTGCGCCCGACGAGCGCTGCGTCGAGGGCGCGTGCGTCGATGCCTGCGAGGGCGTCGCGTGCGACAGCGCGGAGCGTTGCCTCGACGGTCGCTGCGCGCCGATCGTCTGCGCGGCCAGCGGTGAGTGCCCCCCGCGCTTCCTCTGCCGCAACGGCGGCTGCGCGCTCGCCCCGTGCGAGGGCGTGCAGTGCGAGCCGCGCCAGTTGTGCCGCGACGGCGCGTGCGTGGGCACCTGCGCCGACGTCCGCTGCGCGCTCGGCTTCCGATGCGTCGATGGCGATTGTCGCCCCGACCATTGCCGCGACATCGCCTGCGGCGACGGCGATCGCTGCCTCGACGGGGACTGCGTCCGCGATCCATGCACCGGCGTCTCGTGCGAAGGCGCCGCGATTTGCGTCGAGGGTGCCTGCACCCCCGATCCCTGCGAGAGCACCCGCTGCCCGCCCGGCGAGCGCTGCGTCGCGCGCCCCAACGACGTGGCCCAGTGCGAGGCCGACTGGACGCAGATCGAGCCGCCCCCCGACGCCGGCGCGCCCGTCGACCAGGGCCCACGCGTCGTGCAGCCAGAGGACGCCGAGCCCTCGGCGGCGCTCGATCAGGGCTTCGATCAGGTGGACGCCGCGCCTCCGCCTCGCAAGGGAGACGACGGGGGTTGCGTCGCCGCGCCTGGGCGCGCGCACACCGCGTGGGGCGCGCTGCTGCTGCTCGCGGTGGCGATCGGCGGCCGCCGACGAGGATCGCTCAGACGGTCACGCTGATCGGTGCGCCCCCGCGCGAGGGGGTGGTCGGTCCTCCGCCCCGGCGCTCTCGCGAGCATGTGCTTTGCCGATCGACTGCCGGTCTTCGGCGGTCGACCCCTTGCGCGACTTCGCTCGGTCAGGCAGCGCCGCGCTCGTCCGGTCCGTGCAAGGACAGCCAGCGGGCGATGTCGCGGCGGCGCACCATGCCTTCGATGTGCTGCTCGAGCACGATGGGTACCTGATCCTGGTGGTGCTCGGGGTTCGCGAGCACCTGCAGCGCGTCGAGGGCGTCGTCATCGGGCCCGAGCGTGCGCAGCGCGGCGCCGTCGACCATGATCTCGGCGACGCGGCAGGTCTCCCAGTGCGCGCGCGGCACGCGATGGACGTCCGCGAAGGAGACCATGCCTACGAACTGGTCGCCCCGGGCCACCGGGAAGGTGCCCTGCTCGCTGGGCATCATGTAGTCGCGCACGAGCGTCGCCACGGTGATGTCGGGGGGGACGGCCACCACCTCGCGCCGCATCAGGTCGGAGACGCGGACGCCCGCGAGCCACTCCCGGATGGCCATCTGCTGGTAGCTGGTGCGCGCCGCGTTGTCGAGGAACCAGCCGACGAACACGAGCCAGATCCCGCTGAAGAGGCCGCCGCCGATCACCGGCAGCACGAGGCCGAAGCCCATCGCGACCCCCACGCCGATGAGCAGCCAGGCGAAGACGCGCCCGGCGGCGGTGGCCCAGGCGGTCGCGCGTCGCATGTCACCGGTGGCGCTCCAGATGAGCGCGCGCAGCACGCGCCCGCCGTCGAGCGGGAAGCCCGGCATCAGGTTGAAGAGCCCCAGCACGACGTTGAGGGGGCCCAGCCAGAGCAGGAGCGTCGGCAGCGGGCCCAGCTGCGCCAGGAGCGAGGACGGATCGGCCGCACGCCCCGCCTGCTGAAGCAGGTCGCCCGGGGTCAGCCACACGCCCAGCGCCGTGGCCCCGACGCCCAGGGCCAGGCTCACCAGCGGCCCCACGGACGCCATCAGCAGCTCGCTGCGCGGTGAGGGCGGCTCCGACTCCATGTGAGCCATGCCGCCGAACACGAAGAGCGTCACCTGACGCATCGGGATGCCGACCGACTGCCCCACGATGGCGTGGGAGAGCTCGTGCATCAGGACCGACACGAAGAACAGCAGCGCGGCGGCCAGGGCGACTGACCAGCTCAGGGCCGCGCTCCATTGTGGGTGCCAGCTCGGGAAGACGCCCTTGCCCAGGCTCACCAGGATCAGGCCAAAGGCGATCAGCACGCTCCAGTCTGCGACGATTCGGACGCCGGCGACGGAGAACAGTCGGAGTCCTCGGGCGCCGATGGGACCGGGGTCCGGGCGCGCGCTTGTCCGATCGGTCATGCGAGCTCTCCTTTCGCGTGCCCGCCGCGGCGTGCGCCGGGTGTGGGGGCAGCTTGGATCGGCCGCATCACCGAGTGCATCGGACGTACCGCCCCGTGCGATCGTGGTCGGCGCCCGCCGATGGGTTGGCGGCGGTGACCTCGACCCGGAGGAACGTTACGTCGCCCCGACGTGGCGGGACGTGGGAGATCGGTGCCGTGGGCTCGGCGGCAGGTACCCGGTGCGGCAGGTACCCGGTGCCGGGATCGGGTGCAACGATCATCGTCGCGCGGGCGCGGATCTGTCGGTGGGGTGGCCGGTCACGCTCAGCGCATCTGTTCGGCCACCCACCGGGCCAGCTCCAGCGGGGTGAGCGCCGCGACGGGCATGCCGGCGTCCACGAGGCGTCCCGCGATGGCCTTGGCGTAGCGGGGGGCGCCGAGGTCGTCGAGGGCCGCGATCCCCAGGGCCTTCGCGCCGCTCTCGACCAGCGCGCGCACCTCGGCGACGAGGGCGCCGACGGATCCGCCCTCCTCGAAGTCGCTCACGACCAACACCAGGCTGCGCTGCGGCACCGTCAGCAGCCCGCGGGCGTAGCGCAGCGCCTTCGCGATGTGCGTGCCGCCGCCGACCTTCACCTCGAGCAGCAGCTCGAGGGGATCGCGCACCCGGTCGCTCAGGTCGATGACCTGGGTGGAAAACGCGAGGAAGTGCACCGAGACCGCGGGGAGGCCGGCCAGGATGGCCGCCATCATCGCGCTGTAGATCACCGACGGCTCCATCGAGCCCGAGACGTCCACCACCAGCACCACCCGCCAGTCGAGGCTGCGCCGCGCGCGCGTGCGGAAGTACAGCTGCTCACAGATCAGGCGGACGCCGTCCGGGTCGTTCTGGGCGCCGCGCAGGTTCGCGCGGACGGTGCGGCGCAGATCCAGGGGGCCACCGGGGCGTCGCGTGGGGCGCGGCGTGCTCAGGCCGACGAGCGCGGGTCGCACGCGCCTGGCGAGCGCCGACACGAGGGCGTCGATGATGTGCGCCACCAGGCGGCGCAGGCGATCGGTGTGCTGGGGGGGCAGCGCGCCGCGCAGGGCCAGCACGTGCTCGAGCAGCTCGACCGAGGGCGTGACCTGCTCGGGGTCGAGGGCCGCGATGACGTCGGCGCGGCCGCGCTCGGCGGCCCGCCCCAGCACCTCCTCGCGGACGGACTCGCCGAAGAGGGCCTCGAGCGCGTCGGCCCACTCGCGCACCGTCGGGAAGGGCGCCTCGTGGCCACCCCCCGGGCCCGCCAGGCTGCGGTCACCGGCGGCGGCGCCCGATCCGTAGAGGGCCTCGAGGGTCACGGCGATGTGGCCGCAGGCGCTCGAAAGATCGTCGCGCTGCCTGCCCAGCAGCAGACGCCAGCGGTCGAGCGGGGTGAGCGTCCCGTTCGCCTGGGCGCGCGACGCCGGTGGAGCTCCGCGCGCCTCGAACTGCGCCGCGAGGGCCTCGATCTCGGACCACGCCTCGCCCAGCGCGGCGCGGGCGGCGGCGTCGGCGACCGCGTGCCGGATCAGGTCACCGGGATCGTGGTCCACCGGGCGGTCCAGCTCGCCGTCGTCCTCGAGACGATCCTTCAACTGCGTCACCAGGCGGTCGCGCGCGTCGGGGGACAGGGCGTCGAAGCCTTCGCGCAGCGCGGGCAGGCGCGACAGGAAGTGGGCGTCGTCCAGGATCTCGATCCGCTCGCTCAGCTCCGCCACGAAGGCGGGCGAGGCCTCGAAGAGGGGACCGGCCACCGTCAGCGCGCCGGCCAGACGGGCGGCGAGCGCCCGGCGGCTCTCGGGATCGGCGGCGGCGTCCACCCACGAGCCGAC